>NZ_FZMF01000032.1 GCF_900197685.1 Helicobacter baculiformis
CCCCCCACCATCGCCCCATGCGATTCGCCAAAGGTGCGCAGTACCAAGCTCATGCGCTCCCCTCCATGCGGAGTTGTTGATACGCCATTTGGGCGCAGAGTTGTTGGGCTTCCTTCTTACTCTTAGCGGTGCAAGTGCCATAGAGTTTGTCTAAAATGAAGATCTGCATTTCAAATTGTTTGGCATGATCGGGTCCGCTTTCGCTTTTGAGCGTGTAGGTGGGCACGACTTTAAAGCGCGCTTGGGTGAGCTCTTGCAACGCGCTTTTGTAATCCATAAAAGTGCTTTTCAGAGAGAGATCGGGATAGAGGCTGTCTAAAAAACGACTCATCAAGGTTTTCACCGGCTCTAACCCACTCTCTAAGTAAATTGCGCCCATCAAGGCTTCAAAGGCGTTAGCTAGGATAGAGGGTTTGGTGTGCCCGTGGTTATTGGCTTCTGCTGGAGAGATGAGAATATAATCTTGCAGGCGCAAGTAAGAGGCGAGCTTGAAAAACGCCTTTTCATTCACCAATGCCGCGCGCATTTTAGAGAGATCGCCCTCTTGGAGGTCTGCAAAGCGCGCAAATAAAATTTCTGCCACCACCAAGTCTAGTACAGCATCGCCTAAAAACTCTAGCCTCTCGTTATTGCTGTGCGTCTTCGTGCTCTTATGGGTGAGGGCTTGCTGTAATAAGGCGGGGTTTTGAAAGACATACCCTAGTAATTCTTGCAAGCGATCTAACATGAAACTCCTTTATTATGGGCTTGGTAAGCCAACGCCTCTTGTTTGGCTAGGGCATCACAGCGTTCATTTTCTAGATGCCCGCTATGCCCTCTGATCCAATGGGGGGTGATGTGATGGGAGGCAGACACCTTTAAAAACTCCTGCCATAAATCCACATTCTTAACCTTAGCAAAATTTCTAGCCTGCCATGCTTTTAGCCATTTGGCAATGCCATGACATACATAAGTAGAATCGCTATAAAGTGCGATCTTACAGGGTTCTTTGAGGGCTTTGAGCCCCGCATTGAGCGCGCTTAACTCCATGCGATTATTGGTGGTGTAAGACGCGCCCCCGGTGATGATTTTTTCTTGACCTTGATAGCGCAAGATCGCACAATAACCCCCCGCACCCGGGTTGCCCAAAGCCGATCCATCGCAAAAGAGTTCTACTGCTTTCATCCTTCCTCCTAATTGAGATTGAGCGGTTGGCTATACTCTGTAGGCTGTGTGTTTAGACTCAACACCACTTCCTTCACTCCCAATACACCACAGATCACACAGCGATAACTCTCAAAGGGAGAGAGATTCTTACACGCGTTGCACTGGTAGCTAAAGTTCAAAACAATGGGGTATTTGTGCTTAAAAGTTTGGAACACCTCCAACTGCCAGTGCCCACAAGTTCCCTCTATAAAGCCCTTTGCCATGAAAATTTCGCGCACCTCTGGGCTGAGTTGGGCTAATAGGGGTTGGATTTCTGCAAATTCTAGATCCCAAAGCAAATCCACGCACTCCATACCCCTTTGCAGGCGGGGTAATTCTTGCAAAAACAAGGCTCTATGGTAGGTCTTGCAATGCCCTAGGGCGAGTTTGTAGAGGCTTTGGTATTTATGCCCTAAAGCAAGGATGTGTGCGCTACGATCCTCCAAACTCAAGTCTTCTTGCATCAAGACTTGCATTTGCAAGTAATGGTAAGTCTCCAATAACCCCTCTGTCTCGAGCGCATCCAAACACTCCAGCACTTCTAAGGCTTTTTGAGGCGCGCATAACATCTCATACACGCGCACCATCTCTTTAAGCGCGTTGACATTTCTAGGTTCAATACGCAACACCTCTATTAAAATGTCATGCGCCTTTTGCACATAGCCCATAGCGATATAAGTTTGGGCTAAATGCTTCAAAAGAATCACCCGATCTTTAGGGTATTTAGAGAGCAAGGCAAGGTAAATGGTGATGGCTTGTTCTGCACTCCCATGCTTGCTATAGTGCTTGGCTAAAAAGAGCCAGGTTTGAATGCCTAGCACTTCTGAGGGGCTTTCTTGTTCTTTGGCTAAGAGTTGTTGCACTTCAAAGTCCAAATCGATGGAAGCATAAGAGCAAGATAAGGTGTTGAGCGCTTTGAGATTTTTTTTATGCTTCACAAGCGAGCGGAAGTGATCGAAGAGGATCACAGCCCCAATTGCAGCAATCAAGAGCGCCACACTGAAGAGCGAATCTTTGTAGACATAGGCTAATTGCTCCATCTGATTTTACTGGTGCAAGAACTTAATTTTTGCCTTGACGCGCAATTTTTCATAGTATTCGGCTAGGATTTTATCCTGCTGATCCTCGATGAGTTTATTGGCAATAAAATGCCTTGCTTGGTTAAAAGACACTTCTTCCTTACCAATTTTTTCCTTGATATAAAAAGAGACAAAATTTCCCCCACCTGCATTCAAAATAGGGGTGAAAGTGTGCTCTTGGGTGCTCAAAAACATTTGAGCGATTTGGGGATTGAGAGACTTAACATTAATCTTCTCTTCCACTTTGCTCACACCCGGAATATCCAAGTTTCTATTTTCTAGGGCTTTGGTGAGAGTTTGGGTGTCTTGGGCGGTGTAGCGTGTGGTAAGAATCTCACTAGGTACGCTGAATTCACTTTTATGGGCGTTGTAATACTCGCGCATTTTTGTTTCACTATTGGTGTTTACATTAAAAAGCAAGATATTGCGCAAGAGTTCGCGTGTCTCTAGTTGCTTTTTAAGCTGTGCCTTGTAGGCAGTAGGGTTGATCCCCTCACTAGCCAAAGTGCGCATGAAATCCTGAACATCCATGCCATTGTGCTTGGCAATATTCTCGATCTCAGCATCGATTTTGTCATCCTCAATATCGATTTTAAGGCGTTTGATTTCTTGAGCTTGGATGCGTTGCAAAATGAGCGCGTTGATCGCTTGTTGGCGACTGACATGGTGCTCTTTTTCTTGGGTTTCAATCTGATAAATAGTAATAGGGTCGTTGTTGACCGTGATGGCAATCCCCCCTACAATCCCTTCTCTTTGATCCTGAGTAAGATCGGCTAAAGGGGCTGTGGACTTGGTCGTTTTATTGGGTTCTGTCTGCTTGGATTGTTGGGGTGATTCTTGAGGCTTACGCCGATCGCGTGTTTGCTCTGAGCGAGGGTGCTTCTTGCCTAAAGATTCTTTGATCTGCTTGTCTAACTTTTTACCCCCAAAGCTCTGCCCTCCTGTTACCGCTTCTATCTTAGAATCAGCTCCCTGCATATCCATACACAACACCCCCATCAAGAGAGCGATCAGTGAGCACAAGGGGCGGGTATTTGAAAAATAGAGCAACTCTTTTCTTTTTAGTGAACTTACAGGAGTGTAGTATAATGGCGCTAAGAACAAGATTAAGGGTTTTGATGGGATGGTGAGGCGTGCTGCTGGGTCTAGAGAGCGGGGGTTGTGGGTATTTTTGCATGACACTTTATTGGTGTTTGTGGTTTATAATGACTCATCCTTAAAGGAGATTGATGAAAAAAATCGCTAGTAAGCGCGATACTTCACGCAAGCATTGGGTGGGCGATGGTTTTTATGTCAGCACTATGATCAATTACAATCACCAGTACGAACTTTTCGATCTTTTTTTACTTTTGGATTACAATGCGCCTTACCATTTTGAAGCGGGTGTAGCGCATGGAGTAGGAGAGCACCCCCATAGGGGGTTTGAGACAGTTACTCTTGTGTACCAGGGCGAAGTTGCACACAGGGATTCGCATGGAGGTGGAGGTGTAATCGGTGCTGGAGATGTGCAGTGGATGAGCGCGGCTTCTGGAGTGATGCACCAAGAATTTCATTCTGAGGCGTTTGCAAGAACAGGGGGGATCTTTGAGGCGGTGCAACTTTGGGTCAATTTGCCTAAGGCTCATAAAATGAGTCCACCCAAATATCAAGCAATCCAATCTAAAGATATTCCAGTTTTGCATTTAAAAGGAGGTAATGGCATAGCGCGTATCATTGCCGGGCAGTTAGAAGGAGTCGTAGGCATCGCGCACACATTCAGTCCCATTAATCTATGGGATGTGATTATGTGCGCGGGCAAGAGTCATGTTTTTAGGGTGCCTGAAAGTCATAATCTTGTGATTTTAGTCTTGGGGGGCAGTATTAGCATAGAAAACACACAAGTTTCACAGGGCACTCTGCTAAGTTTTCAAAGGGGAGGAAAGGATATTGACATTAGTGCCATTAATGAGGCAAAACTACTTATTCTCACGGGTGAACCTCTTAATGAAAGTGTAGCTGGCTATGGTCCTTTTGTGATGAATACACAAGAAGAGATTCGGCAAGCTATAGATGACCTAGAAAGTGGTAAGTTTGGGCAGATTGTGGAGGGCTAGGAAATTTATCGCACACTCCGAAATCATTGGAAGTTAGAAGGTTCGACTCTAGCTTGTAGTGCACTTTCTAAAACTATTCCCCACCACCAATAAAGAACTCAAACTCATGCTCAAAGCGGCTAGGGGGGGGTTGACTAGCCCGCACACCGCGCAGGGGATGAGCAGAGCGTTATAAAGCGCGCTGATGCACAAATTTTGGCGTACACGGCTATGGGCTTGTTTGGCAATACTAAAGGCGTTGTACACGCTTTTAAAAGAAGTGTCTAGCAAGATCACATCACTATGCAAGAGACTTAAGTCATGCCCCTCATACATACACAAAGAAACCTGACTTTGGGCGAGCGCGGGCGCGTCATTCGCCCCATCGCCCACCATCGCTACAATCTCCCCGCGCGCCAAAGCGTCTTGGACATGGGTTAATTTTTGATGAGGGCTTAAGGGGGCATGGCAGGTGATGCCTAGAGTTTGGGCGATGTGGCGCGTTTGCGCACTGGCATCCCCGCTTAAAATTTCTACTTCAAGCCCCATTTTTTGCAAGGCTTGCACACTCTCTAGGCTGTCGGGTTTGAGGGGGGCATGCAAGATGAAAAGGGCTTTGAGCTCTCCATCCACGCTATAGGCAAAATGACTCCCTTCAGGCTGTGCCATCTGCACCCCTTGGGCGCGCAAATAATCCACACTCCCCCCTAACAAGACATGTCCTTGTATCACCCCCCTTAAGCCCCCCTCTTCTTGGGCTAGGGATTCTAGGGGCACACTGGCTTGGGCATTGAGATTTTCTTGTATCCATGTGCTCACCCCTTTAGAGATAGGGTGGGAGTTGTGCGCGATCAAGCTCAAGAGCCAATGGGGGTTGTAGTCTGCATAGACTTGATAGTCTTGCACTTGGAGGCTGGGCGTGGTGAGCGTGCCGGTTTTGTCCACAAACACGCGTGTAACTTTGGCGAGGGTCTCTAAGCACGCGGCTTGTTTGCATAAAACCCCCTGCTTGAAGGCGCGATTAACCCCCAACACTAGGGCAATGGGCGTAGCTAGGGCAAAGGCACAGGGGCAGGCAATGATGAGCACACTCACGCTAATCACCAACGCGCGCTCCCACACCCCCCCTAAAAACCCCCAGCCTAGCAAACTGACTAAGGCGATCCCTAGTACGGCTTGGGTGAAGCGGTGGGCAAGTTTGTCCGCGTACAACTGGATTTGGGGCTTTTGGGTGAAACTCTTTTGTACTAATTGCACCATTTGGCTTAAAAAGGATTGTTTAAAGGGGGTGTGCACGCGGTAGATAAAACGCGCCCCCGCATTGGTATAACCGGAGAGAATGGGTTCTTTAGCATGCACCTCTAAAGGGGCGATCTCGCCATTGACAATTTGGGTATTCACTTGGGCGTGCGCGCTCTCTAGCACCCCATCTAAAAGCACACCCTCCCCACTGAGCACCTCAATACGATCGCCTATTTGAATTTGATCGGGGGGCATCATGCAACGCTCGATCTCTCCCCCCTCTTTCTCACGCAAGAGCAGTACCTGCACATTCAAACTATCCTGCAAGCCATCTAGCAGAGCATTAGCCCTATG
Source organism: Helicobacter baculiformis (assembly GCF_900197685.1). GTDB lineage: Bacteria > Campylobacterota > Campylobacteria > Campylobacterales > Helicobacteraceae > Helicobacter > Helicobacter baculiformis. Next base: position 5,933 of record NZ_FZMF01000032.1, read on the forward strand.
CTTTGCCTTGAGCTCTAAGAATTTAGAGATAAACACTAGGGTGATGATCATGCTCACCGATTCAAAATAAGGTTCTTGGGCGTGAAAGGTGGCATAAATTGAGTAAATATAGGTGGTGAGCGCGCCTAGACTCACGCTCAAATCCATGCCAAAAAGGGCGTTTTTGAGCCCGTAAAACGCCCCTTTTAAAAACCCCGCGCCCGTGATAAAGAGGGTTAAACTGCTGAGTATCCATGAGGCGATATTGAGCTTAAAGCCCATGCTCGCATCCATCCCGGAGAAATAGCCCGCGTAATTGGCAATGGCGATCCACATCACATTCATCGTAGAGAAAATGCCCACCACCAGCGCGACATAGTGGCGGTAATGTTGTTTTTTCGCGTCTTTTTCATGCACTTTGGGATCAAAAATGCGCGCATGGTAGCCCACCTGCTCGATGGTGTGCAACACCTTAGAGAGGGCGATTGTCTGGGGGTCAAAATGGACATAAGCCCTGTGCGTGGTGTAATTGACCTGTACACTCTCTACCCCCTCTTGCTTTAAAAGGACATGCTCAATGAGCCAAATACACGCCGCACAATGGATATTTTCTAAAATCAAAGCCACCTCCAACAACCCCCCCTCTAAGGGTGTGCTGAAGGCTTGCAAGAATTGGGGGGTGTCATAATGGGTTTTGAGGGGCGCTTTAGGGGAGGTGATGGGCTCTAGCGTCTTATTGCCCAACTTCTCATAAAAATTCTCTAACTCCAAAGAGTGCAGTAAAAAATACACACTCTCACAGCCCGCACAACAAAAATACAGATTTTGCTCAGGGGTTTGCACCGCTTTAAGGGCATGGGGGGGGTAGAGTAATTGGCAGTGCGCGCAGGGGATTTTATCCAATTTGTGCCTTAATGCTATAGGTGCGCGCTTGGGCGTAAATGGTGGCGACCTCTGTGCTCACATCGCGTTGGTCTTTAGAGTTGTGCGTGATGAGGGGGGGCTGGATTTCTAGCAGACTCTTAGAGCTTTTGCGCGCACAGCAGAGTATTAGAGTGGCTTTTTTATCTTTAAAGGGATGTACAAAGCGCAGGCTCACGGGATTGAGTTTGGCGTTTTGTAGGCAATAAAGCAAGGCATCGCCCAAGCTGGCATGGTAGCAGAGGATAAAATAACCCTGAGGTTTTAAAAGGGCATGGGCTTTGGCGCATAGGGTATCTAGGGGTAAGAAGCTTTGGTTGGTGGCGCGCGCGATCTGGGGGTTGGGGCTTGCTGGACTATTTTGGGGGTAGTAGGGTGGGTTGGAGAGGATACAATCATAGGGAGTTGGCAAATTAGCTTGCAAAAAGTCCGCACAAATCACGCCCACATTAGGGGCGTGCGCGCTGTTTTGTTGTGCAAAAAAAGCCAAATCTGGGTCAATTTCTAGCAAATCAAGGGGGTTAGCAAATTCTCTAGCGCATAAAAGCCCCACCACCCCGCACCCCGCGCCCACATCTAAGAGCCGGGCATGCCTTTTAATAAAGGGGCGGGCAAAATGCGCCAAAAACAAACTATCACTATTGTAGGCATACCCCTTTAGGGGTTGGTAGAGCCGCAAGAGTGCCATGTGAGCAGGTCTTGATCTAAGATTTGGGCGTGTAGAGGGGTGAAATAGGCATGTGCGTGGTGGGGGATGGGCTGGTGGGGCTCTAGGGAGGCGTGCGTGTGGGTTAAGAGCATATCTATATGATCTTGCAAACTCTCTAACAAATGCCAACCCCCTTCTATGATGTTAAAACCTAATTGCAGGGGTAAATCCTGCACGCGGGTATACAGCTGGACTGCGCGCCCGGGCACGCCAAAGAGAGGCAGAGTGCGATCGATCACCGGATTTCTGCTCAAAATCGCCACATCACAAAGCCGGTCTTGATAGAGCGGGTCAGCAAAGCGGTGGTTAAGCAGGGGGCGATCGATGCGCGCGCTCTGTCCGGAGATGATGAGTGTATTGGCAACCCCGCGCTGGTTATGACTGAAGGCTAAACTCTTTGCCCCCGAAATCTTGCCCTGATAATTGCCATCTAATCTTGTAGCGATTTTAAAGAGATTGAACACGCCCCTAGTGTGCAAACGCGTAAAGGGGTAGAGCAAATCAGAGCATTCGGGCAAATCCAACACGCTAACTTCAATCCGGGCTTCTTGCAGGCGCGCGCGCCCCCCCACCGCTTGAGGGTGTTGCTCGCGCGCGCCGATGATGACGCGCTTGGGCTTGAGCGCACTTAGCAGGGCGGCACAAGGGGGGGTTTTGCCAAAATGGTTACAGGGCTCTAAAGTTACAAGAATTGTACAATCTTTAAAAAGATGGCTATGGTGTTGGGCTAGAAAGGCGTAATTGGCTTCTTTGTCTAGGGGGTCAATCTCTTTGGGGAAGGGGGTAGCACAGAGCGCGTTAAAGGCTTCTCTTAGGGCTAGCACTTCGGCATGGGGGGTGTGGGCTTTTGTGTGGGTTTGTAGGCTTAAAAGCTGGTAGTTTTGATCCAACACCATGCACGCCACGCTTGGGTTGGGCAGGGCTAAAGTCTGACTCTCCCAAGCCTTGCGCACACAGGCACGCATTAAGAGATGAAACAACACAATCCTTTTATTTAATTAAAAAGCGGCGTGGCTAAAAAGCCTTTGATCACCATTGCGTTAATAATGTCCACAAAAAATGCCCCCACTAAGGGCACGACCAAGAAGGCGACATGGCTATGCCCGTAGTGGGTGGTGATGGTTTGCATGTTCACCATCGCAGTAGGGGTTGCGCCTAAACCAAAGCCACAATGCCCAGCACTGAGCACTGCCGCATCGTAATTCTTACCGCAGGCTCTAAAGGTTACAAAAATGCTATAGAGGATCATCACCACCACCTGTACGCTCAAAATAATGATAATGGGCAAGGCTAAATGCGCGAGCTTGACTAGATCAATGCTCATCAAGGCATAAGCTAAGAAGAGATTCAGGCTCACATTCCCAATCACGCTCACCTCGCGATCAAAAACCCTATGGATTTTAAAATAAGAAAGGAGGTTGCGCAACACTACCCCCACAAACAAGCACCACACAAAGGTGGGCAAAGTAACCCCCCCTACCTTAACATGCGCCATTTTAGAGATGAGAGTACCCACTAAGAGGGCGATACTCACCAATGCTAAGCTTTCTACAAAACTGCTCGCGGTGATGAGTCGTTCTTTTTTTGGGGTCTCAAACGCGCTGGGGGGTTCTTGCTCCATGCGTTCTTTATCTTGCTGGCTGGGTTCTAGTTTGTATTTTTTAATCAGATAGCGCGCCACAGGTCCACCAATGAGCCCCCCACTCACCAAACCGAAGGTCGCACAGGTGATAGAAACTTCTAGACTTTCTGCGAAATGGTAGGGGTCCTTGACAAAGACATCAGACCACGCCGCGCTGGTGCCATGCCCGCCAATCAAAGAGATCGAGCCCCCCAAGAGCCCCATTAGAGGATTAGCCCCAATCAGGCTAGCAATCCCCACCCCCACGGCATTTTGAATCACCACAAACACTCCCACCACCGCCACAAAAATGCCTAGCATTTTGCCCCCCCTTTTCAAGGATGCAAAATCCGCGCTCAAACCAATCGTGATAAAGAAAGTGAGCATGAGGGGGGTTTTTAAAGAAGAGTCTAGCACTAATCTAAAGTCGTAGAATTTATGCGCAATGAGAATCGCCAAAGCGACTAAAACCCCCCCCACCACCGGCTCGGGAATATCGTAATCACGTAAAAATTTCACCTTAGAGATGATCCAACGCCCTAACAACAGCACCCCCACCATGCACACTAAAGTCCCATAAACATCTAAAGAGATTGTGTTCACCGCATACCTCCGTTTAATTAAAGCATTAAAATATTTAGCTTATAATAGCACATCTAGATCGTGTTATCCAAAAGGGAAAAAATGTTCAGTGTCTTGCAGATTGGGGCTGGGGGAGTTGGTAACGTGGTTGCCCACAAGCTGTGTCAAAATCGCCAAGTTTTTAATAAAGTAGTGTTGGCTAGCCGCACCCTTTCTAAATGCCAACAGATTGCTAGTAGCATAAAAGCTAAGAATCTTGGCGAGGTGATTTGCGAGCAAGTGGATGCGGATAGTGTGCAGGAAGTGGTGGCTCTTATTAAAAAGTATCAACCTAAAGTTGTGATTAATGTTGCTCTCCCTTACCAGGACCTAACCATCATGCAAGCTTGCTTGCAAACTAAAACCAATTATTTAGACACTGCTAATTACGAACATCCTGGTGTGGCAAAATTTGAATATAAAGAGCAATGGGCATTTGACAAGGCTTTTAAAGAAGCCCAAATCTTTGGCTTGCTAGGAAGTGGCTTTGACCCCGGGGTTACTAATGTCTTTTGCGCCTATGCTCAGAAACATTATTTTGATGAGATATACAATATTGATATTTTGGATTGTAACGCAGGCAATCATCCCTACCCCTTTGCGACCAATTTTAACCCTGAGATCAATTTAAGAGAAGTGAGCGCTCCGGGGCGTTATTATGAAAATGGGGTGTGGGTGGAGACTAAGCCCTTAGAAATCAAGCAAACTTGGGCGTATCCCGGGATTGGGGAGCGCGATTCATACTTGCTCTATCACGAAGAGCTAGAGTCTCTAGTCAAACACATCAAGGGTTTGAAGCGCATTCGCTTCTTTATGACTTTCTCAGAAAATTACCTAAACCATATGCGTTGTTTGGCTAATGTGGGCATGCTGCATATTGAGCCAGTGGAAGTGCCCACCGCGCAAGGGGGGCGCGCCCAAGTTGTGCCCATTCAGGTGCTAAAACAGCTCCTACCCGATCCAGCCAGCCTTGCGGGCAAAACGACAGGGAAGACCAATATCGGGTGCTATATCCACGGGAGCAAGAATAAGCAGGAGAAAAAACTCTATATCTACAATGTGTGCGATCACCAAAAGTGTTATGAAGAGGTGGGTTCGCAAGCCATTAGCTACACCACCGGAGTACCTGCTGTGGTGGGGGCGATGATGATTTGTAAGGGCATTTGGGGAGGGGAGAACTCTAAGGGCGTGTTCAATCTAGAACAGCTCGATCCTGACCCCTTTTTAGAAGAGCTCACCAAACAAGGTTTAGGTTACGAAATGATCGAGCGTTAAATCCCTGCTTTGAGCACGTTTGATTTTGACACAGAGGAGCTTTAGGAACGCGCGGTTTTGGGCATGTTTTGGAGTGTCGAACCAATCAAGACCTGGAATAAGGATTTTTAATGAAATATGCGTTTTTGGTTTTATTTGTAATAGGTGCTTGGGGTTGCTGTGCCCATAAACAAGCGACGCAACTAAAGACACAGAAAGCAGAAGATATTCAAGAAGAGATGACAAAGCGTTACGAAAAATCACTACTAAAGGGAAAAAGATAGCTGGTCGGAGTAGCGGGATTCAAACCCACGACCTCACCCACCCCAAGGGTGCGCGCTAATCAGGCTGCGCCATACTCCGCTTCAAAAGTTCATATTTTATCTTTTTAGATATTAATTTTATCTTAAATTTTAAATTAGCTGAGTGATTTGATAGCCTTAACATGTTCTCCATATTGCGCCATTGAACTTGTAAATAAAAACCCTTAGAACCCCCAACATTTCATATGTGTAATGTATATATAGAAGAAAAACTAACCGCGCGGCTATAAAAATCCAACTTTATAACAAGTTCAGAGCACAATACTAATGCCCTAACCCCGCATAAGTTTTAACCTTTAATCTTTAGAGTGTGGAGGTAGAGTGATCCCATTCCTGATTAGAATGTTGTAATTCTCTCACGCACACTCTCAATGATCCAGTCAGGCGTAGAAGCCCCTGCGCTGATACCACAAAGTTTTTTGTTCTTAAACCATTGAGGATCTAGATCCTGAGCATCTTCTACCAAATAGCTATCCGCGCAAAATCCTTTAGCGATGTGAAAAAGCTGTTTAGTGTTAGAAGAAGTTTTCCCCCCCACAATGATCATCACATCAACCTCTTGACTCAATTCCTTCACCGCTTCTTGGTTGTCAAAGGTGGCATTGCAGATGGTATTAAAAATACGCACTTCTGCACAGCGAGCGATTAAGAAAGTAGCAATTTCTAAGAGTTTAGGAGTCTGCTTAGTGGTTTGAGAGACCAAAGCAACTTTTTTGCTTAGCTTCTTGACCTGCAATTCTTCTAAAGAATTGATACTTAAAGGGGGCGTGCTAGAGTAGCTGATAACCCCCTTAACTTCGGGATGATTAGCATCGCCAAAGATAACAATTTGATACCCTTTGGCGCTCATTTTTTCTACGATTTGCTGGGGCTTGATCACATAGGGACAAGTTGCGTCAATAATGCGCGCACCTTTCTCTTTGAGTATGGCTAAATCACCCTTAGGAATGCCATGTGTGCGGATAATCACAGATTTATGAGGCTCAATGGCACTCACATCCTCTTGTACTTTAACATCAAAATCCCGCTCTAGGCGTTCAATTTCTTTGGGATTATGAATGAGCGAACCTAGAGTTAGACTATCTCTGTTTCTCTGCGCTATTTCAATAGCGCGTTTCACGCCAAAACAAAAGCCATAATTCTTAGCCATTTTCACTTGCATAGATTTCCTTAAGAGGGGTAATGCGCCCCAAGATCTCTTTAAATGTGGGAAAAGAGATACCCATACATGCTGTATTTTTAAGTCTACCTCCACAGGCTAGCAAAGCAACTGCAAAACTTAAGGCGATGCGGTGGTCGCCAAAACTCTCCAGGGACTCTTTGGGACTTGTCAGATCGCCCCCTGTGATACTAAAACCGTCCTCATGTGCTTGGCATTCTACGCCCATTTTAGTTAGATTGGTTAGGGTAGTGGTGATACGATCGCTTTCTTTTACGCGCAATTCCCGTGCATTTTTCACCACGCTAGTCCCCTTTGCTACAGCCATCGCTACCGCTAAAGCAGGCAATTCGTCAATTAAAGAGGCAATGTTTTCTCGGATATGGATCGCCTTAAGTGCACGGTGTTCTACATAAATGTCTCCCACAGACTCGATTGAGCTTTCTTGAGCGGGCACAAAGGCAATATGCGCACCCATCTTTTCTAAAACCCTAAAAGCTTCTATACGTGTAGGGTTGAGCAAGACATTTTTTAATAACACTGCGCTTTGAGGTACTAGCATCGTTGCTAAAGCAAAATAAAAGGCGCTAGAAGGATCAGCAGGAATGCGCCAAGAAAAAGATTCCAAAGGCTTGCTTAAAGGCTCGAGGGTAATAACTTGAGGGCTGATATGGATATTTGCCCCTAAAGTTTTTAACATGCGTTCGGTGTGATCGCGACTTAAATGCGGCTCGCTAAAAGTGCTAGGGGTTTTAGCATTGAGTGTGGCTAGCAGAATCGCGCTTTTGAGCTGGGCGGAGGCAATGGGGCTAGTGTAGTTGATACCTCGTAAGGGTGCGCTCAGAATACTCAAGGGGGCCAAGGTGTGGTGCGCGCGAGCGCGTATTTGTGCGCCCATTTTGACTAGCGGGGCAATCACACGTCCCATAGGGCGTGCACTCAAAGACGCGTCACCAGTTAAAATAAAATGTTGTCTGACAGGTTGACTGGTGCTTAATAAGCCGCTAAAAAGGCGCATGGTTGTACCCGAATTATGGCAATGGAGTACTTTTTTAGGCTCGCTAAAGTGCAAGAATTTTTTTGGAGGTGTAAGTTTTAGGGTGTCATGAGAGAGTTTTTGGACTTTTAAGCCTAGAGACTTAGCAATGGTGAGTGTACTTAGGCAATCTTGACCCATTAGTAGATTTTCCACGAAACAAGGCTTATCGCTTAAAAGCGCAAACAAGAGTGCGCGATGACTCAAAGACTTGTCGGCAGGCAGAGATTCTAAGTTGAGCTTAAAGCTTTTGGCGGGGTTAATATGTAACATTAGCGTTTGAGTCTAGCGCCAAAGTGTTGCTCTAGTACAGATAGAGCGTGTTGAACAATTTCTTGTAGCCGGGCGTCTGTTAAAGGCTCTTGGGATTGGATTTTTAAGCGCATGCTTAAGGCAATTTGTCCCTTTTCTTCCGGATAAATATCTAAAGGAAAAATTTCCTTAAGATAAGGGATTTGGGCTTGCTCAAGACTCCTCTTAAGAGAAGCAAAAAGACAATTTTCATCTACAAGGATCGTCAAATCTCTAAAGCTTGTGGGCAATTTAGAGAAGCCTTGAGCTCTATAAGATTTGGAGCGTAGCAACGCGCTATCAACTTCAGCCACAAATCCTTCTAAAAGATCGTCTTGTTGTGCTAAGATAGGATTAACAGCTCCCAGTATGCCAATTCTACATCCTCTCTGAAGTATCCATGCGCTTTGGTAGGGGTGATAAGTGGTGGTTAAGTAGGGATATTTGTCGCGTTGCTTTTGAGTGAGGGGGTCTAACTCAAACCTGCCCAGAATGCTAGAGAGCGCACTAGAAAAGCTGTAAAAATCCCATGCTATCCCCTTAGGATGGGGGTAATGGGGAGACTTTCTAAATCCGCTAGCTAGAAAGGCTAAGCTTGATCGCTCCTCTCGATCGGTATTGTAAATGCTCCCTAATTCGAAAAGAGCAATACTTTTAAAGCCCAAGTTTTTATTGCGCGCGCAAGCCTCCAAAAGTCCAGGGACTAGAGAAGTACGTAAAGTGTTAAGATCGTGATTAATAGGGTTGAGTAGGTCCAAACTCTCTTTTAAAGTGGGATAACCTAGTGCCTCCAACTTCTCTTTTTTTGCAAAGAGATAATGCACCACCTCTTTAAACTGCAGGGCTAAAGCACGACTAGCAAGAGTGCGTTCAAACTTGTAGCGTGTGTAATGTGTGTTAGCGTGGTTGACTTCACTAATAATGAGCGCTTGTTTGGGAATTTGTTCCAAACCCATAAAACGCAGGATTTCTTCTGCCACATCTTGGGGCGTGGCAATATCGTGGCGGAACAAAGGGACTTGAATTTCTAGACGCGTATCCTGAATACATACCTTAAAATTTAAATCTTCTAAAATCTCTTTAATACGCACAGCTTGCACATGTACACCTAAAATTTGGGCAATCTCCTCAACATTTAAAGCAATACGTGTAGGGGTAAGAGTGCTTATAGGGGTGTCAGGGCGCAAAGTAGCACCAGGATAAAAACGCGTAAGCAAGACAGAAAGCCATGCTAAGCCCACTTGCACCTCTGGGTTACTTCCGCGCTTAGATCGGTAAATAAGTGCGTGAGTGGCTGATCCCTGAGGGTGCCTATGTAGAGATTGGCATAAATGTGTAGGATTTATAAAGCTCGCTTCCAAAAGAAAAGGGCTTGTGGCGGGGGGAGCTGAGGGAGTTACTCCGATGGTTGCCAAAGTTTGCGAAGCGTGTTCCACACGCACAAAGCCTTCTGTGTCTACACACACTTCCAAAGACTCGTAAGAATAGGCATGTAAGAGTACTCCACTAAGGTAAGTCGTGTATTCTAAAAGATTGGACACCATATTGGTTTGTAGACTACGCTGTAAGGCTAAAGTGAGAGTGATTTCAAGAGGTAAAAAGGACGCATCTAGGTCAAGCAAAGCATAGCCCAGCGCACAGGGAGGGAGCGAGGCAGGAAGTTTAGGAGGATTTGAAAGCGCGGTTTCAGAGAGCTTAGGAGGGTTTTTTAAGGGAAGGCGATAGAGTGCACTAAGTTCGCGTGCGATGCCCAACACACTTAAGCAGTCCCCACGATTAGGGGTGAGTGCGATATCTAAAAGCATGCCTTGAAAAAAAGATAAATTTCTCAAAGGCATGCCTAGAACAAGCGCATCGTCTCTATTAAGACTGCTATCTAAGATCAAAATCCCTTCGTTAAGTTTAGGCAGTCCCAACTCTGTACTAGAACAGATCATGCCAAAACTTTCTACACCCCTTAGTGTGCTAGTCTGTATATGTAAGTTACAAGCGTTTAAATACGCCCCGACTAACGCCACAGCGACGAACTGCCCCGCTTGCACATTGCGCGCTCCGCACACGATTTGCAAGACCTCAGAACCCACATCGATTTGGCATACGCTAAGTTTAGTCGCGTTAGGATGCTTGGTACATTCCAAGACCTTGCCCACCACTACCCGCTCGGGCAATTCAAAGGGAGTTGCGCTTTCAACTTCTAAGCCGATACGGCTCAAATCCGCGCATAGAGTGGGAATATTGGGCAATCTGCCCTCTAAAAAATCGTGCAAAATGTAGGTGTTTAGCAACATTAAAACGCCTCTAAAAGTCTCAAATCGGTTTCAAAAAAGCTTCTCAAATCGTTGATTTCGCAAGTAAGCATGGCTAGGCGCTCGATCCCTAGTCCGAAGGCGTATCCACTTATATCCTTAAGCCCCACATTTTCAAATACCTTTGCATGCACGCAGCCTGCCCCCAATATCTCTAACCAACCTGTCTGTGAACACACCTTACAGCCTCTACCTTCACAAAAGACACAACTAATATCTGCCTCTGCACTAGGCTCTGTAAAAGGAAAAAAACTAGAACGCCAGCGCACCCGAACATCACCAAAAATATAATGTAAAAAATCTTCTAACACTTGCTTGAGATGCCCAAAATGTACCTTATGTGTGCTATCCACAACCAAGCCTTCAACCTGATGAAACATGGGGGTATGGGTGGTGTCATAATCACGTCTGAAAGTGGGGCCTACACCGATCATTTTGATGGGGGGTTTTTGGGTTTGCATGGCGTGAATTTGGGTAGGCGAAGTGTGAGTGCGTAGTAACTTGTGATCTTTAAAGTAAAAAGTATCTTGCATGTCGCGCGCGGGGTGATAAGCGGGCATGTTAAGTGCATCAAAATTGTGAAACTCATCCTCTACCAGTGCGCCTAGATGCAGCTTAAATCCTAGTTGAGTAAAATAGTCAATAATGCGTTCTTTGGTATAACTCAGAGGGTGTCCTAGACTAAAATGCAGATCTGTGTTAGCTAGAGTGAGATCAATTTTTTGGGCACACAACCTAGCCTCTAACTCCACGCTTTGCAGTTCTTGCTTTTTGTGCGCGTGCGCATTCAAGAAAGCATCCTTAAGTTGATTGAGTTCTTGCGCGCTCCGGGCTTTGCTTTGGATATCTAGGTCTTTGAGCTTAGCAAATTGGTGTGTAAATAACCCTTTTTTGCCCAAAGCCTGCAGGCGCAGATCCTCTAGCTCTCTGAGGGTAGTAGCGTTTTGAATTTGGATTAAAAGGGCGTGTAGAGCTTGCAAAGAGTCCTACTTGATATCAATTTTAAAGGTATGCACCTCATTATTAAGAGCCACTTTTACCACTAAAGTACCTGCAGTAATATGTTTGGGATCGACCACAACAAAACCGCCCCTAGCCTTGCCATCTGGTTTGAGTGTAGAGCGTCTAAGATAGTTAATCGCCATGATCTTGAAAGCTTGGCGTTCATCTTGCATGATCGCTTGGGTCTGTGCATCGTCCATCATCATAAAGGGCGTGCCTAACATTAAGTCGTAGGCTAGGAAACTTCCTTGGCCATAGTAAAACATGGGAGAAGCGAGATTGTCAGCAGTAATGGGAGTTGAAGGCACAGCAATATTAAATTTTTGCAATACGGGATCAAAGTCATAACTAGATTTGAGCATTTGCTTAAAGCTTAACACAGGCAGGTTTTGTTGCCCTTCGTGTACGCTGATATGACTGCTGTCAAAATCCACAGGATCACCCCCTGTAAGTTGGGCTCCTACATAAAATACCAACGGAGGATTGTCTAGCCCCTTGATCTTTTTCTGCGCTACTTCTACCTGCACCTTGGAGTGTGCTTGGTTAGAAACGAGCACTTGAACGCCATTATTATACTTGGATATATTTTCAGGAACCACACTATATTTCGTGCAACCCGTAACAAGTCCCAAAGCTAAACAAGACGCAACAACCCATGATCTCATGAACACTCCTTTACATTTTATTTTTAAAACTTGAATCGATTGGCAAAAAAACTATCAGAATTATCTGCAATCTCCTGTGCAAAGACCCGCTCTAATTGTTCTTTAATGTCATAATAGCTAAAACTTTCTTTAAAACCCTCAATTTTGCCTCCGCTGGCGTTTTTATGCCCTCCTCCATTAAAATATTGCTTACTTATGTTACTCACATCGCACTTTCCATTGGCACGCAAACTCACATTGCCCCTAAAGCTCACATCAATGTAAAAATCAAACTCGGGATTTTGGCGCAAAAATAAATTTGCTAACACGCTAATACCTCCCATGGAATAACTCAAAAACCCTTTCTTACCCTCGCACACCACACTGCATGCTTCTTTTTTTTGCGAGAGCAAAGCCACTTGTGCGTTAGAAGCAATATTGTCCATAGTCTCTTGATCTGGATCGCCTCCTAGTGCGATTTTTTTAAGTCGAAAGAGATCATTATCAAAAGCCACTGCACCCTTGTCCTGATGGATATATCGAGGCACTTGTTCCAATAGCGCAAATTTATAAGCGCGGTGTTCGCAATCAAACATAAAACGATTAAGCTCATGGGTGCTAGAGATCATGCGCATACACACCTTACCCAATTCAAAGGCAAAGCCCTCCTCTTGCCAAATATCGATGGCATTGATCATCTCCACCATTGGGGCAAGGGTTTCTAAAGCGCTCTCTTGTAAGGGTCTATAGCGTTCTTTAAGGGTTTCGAAAGTGATTTTAGAAGCGCTCCTCTCCACATCTAAATGATACCAATGATAGCTTTCTGCAGCATCTTTACCTGTGATATGGTGATCTAGGAGCAAAATTTCTACTTCTTTGCCTTGTAAACGCAAGGCTTCGCTTTCTTTTTGCAAAAACTCTGCTTCACTCAAGGTCAAGTTTAAATCTGTGACTAAAATCAGTGCCTTTTGCACCGCTCGTCTATTGAGGGCGGTGATGATTTCTTTGAGTCGTGCGGACACTTCCCTACCATAATTGGCATTATAGTAGGTAACCTCTTTAAAAAAATGACGACTCACAAACTGGCAACCATAGCCATCTAAGTCGATGTGGGATAAATGAAAAACCTGCATCTAGCTCCTTAAAAATTAATATTAATTGTGCCTAGCACCTCGTACTTGGCATTGGTGTCTAATTCAGCATGGCTAAGCACCACAATGTCAATTTTAAATTGCTCCATTTTGGTAGAAAGCGCGCGGCGCAATTCAGGATCCACAATTAAAATCACAGGGGCAATCCCACGTTGTAAAATCTTCATTGATTCGGCAGAGATATTTTCAATGAGTTGTTGCATCTCAGTCGCATTCAAAAGCAAGAATTTGCCCGAAGCCTGATCTTTAAGTTTATTAAGTAAGTATTGTTCGGTAGCTGTCCCCAAAGTGAGCAGCTTTAAAGTCCCATCCTCAGATTTAAAAATATTGGTGATCACTCTAGAAAGTCTTGCACGCACCTGCTCAGTTAAAATGGTGATGTCATTTTGTACACTAGGAGCAATGTCAGTGATGGTTTCTAGAATGGTAAGCATATCTTTAATGGGGATTTTCTCATGCAAAAGTTCTTGTAAAACCGAGCGAATCACCCCTGTAGGGATTTTTTTGGCTTCCTCCACAATAGCGGGGTAATCATTAGCTAGGCGTTCTAAAAGCGATTTAACTTCATCTTTAGTGATAAACTCTTCGGCATAGTTTTTAACTAATTCACTGGTGTGTGTGGCAATCACTGTAGAAGGGTCGATAATGGTATAACCTTGAATAATAGCTTCTTCCTTGTCTTTGGGCTCAATCCAAAGTGCATCCATGCCAAAGGCGGGTTCTTTGGTGGGGATTCCTTCAATTTCTTTGCCTGCAAAGCCGGTATTCATTGCCAAAAAGCGGTCGGGCATCACACTCCCATCGCCAATGGTGATCCCTTTAAGCTTAATTTCATAATGGGTTGGGGGGAGTTGCAAATTATCGCGGATACGGATTTGGGGCATCAAAAAGCCATAATCGCTTGCAATCTTTTTTCTAATCCCCCTAATGCGCTCCAATAAATCCCCCCCCTGTTTGACATCAGCGAGTGAAATGAGTTGATAGCCTAAGGCTAACTCTAAAAACTCAATTTTGAGCACTTCATTAATAGCCTGTTCTTCTTCTTTTTTGATTTCCTCTGCAGTTTTTTGCGGGCGAGCAATAGGGGTTTGTTCTACTTGTGTCGTAGTTCTGTGTGAAAGATCCATGCCTGTCTTTTTACTCAACCAAGTTTCAAATTTGCTAAATAAATTATCTTTACCTTCTCTTGAGATGAGCCATGCGATGAATAAAAACAAACTCCCCACAAAGGCGAGTGAAAAGGTAGGCAAGCCGGGCACACTAGCAAAAAGCAAGAGAATACAGCCCACAATCACTAAGGTTTTACTCTTATCTGTTAACTGGGTAATAAGTTTGCTAGCAAAGTTTTCTTCTTCATGCTGGGTGGTACGCGTGGCGACAATACCCGTAGCCGTGGCAATAATGAGAGCAGGAATCTGCCCCACTAACCCATCGCCAATTGTCAAGATCGTAAAAGTGGAGGCGCTATAGCTGATGGTCATGTCCCTTTGGAACACTCCTACCAAAAAACCTCCGATAATATTGATCAAAGTGATCACGATAGAAGCGATCGCATCGCCTTTAACAAACTTACTCGCCCCATCCATCGCACCATAAAAATCCGCTTCTTGAGTCAGAGCTGCGCGCCGTCTTTTGGCTTCATCACTATCAATCAGCCCTGAGTTCAAGTCTGCATCAATAGCCATCTGTTTACCTGGCATCGCATCTAAAGCAAAGCGCGCGCGCACTTCAGTAACGCGAGTCGAGCCATTGGTAACCACCAAGAGATTAACCAGCACCAAGATACTAAAAATGATGGTTCCAATGACATAGTTCCCACTCACCGTGAACTCTCCAAAGGCGCTAATGATGTCGCTTACTGCACTAGGCCCCTTGTAACCCTGTGTTAAAATCATGCGCGTGGTGGCGACATTGAGAGCAAGACGATAGAGAGTAACAATCAAGAGCAAAGTAGGAAAAGCACTAAAATCGGTGGGCTTGGTAATGTAGAGTCCGATTAAAATAATCAATACAGACAAGGCAATGGAGATAGTGAGCAGAAAATCTAATAAAAACGGGGGTAGAGGCACAATAATAATACCCAAAATGGCGATCACAAAAGCCACTACCGTCAAGTCTTTAGACTGACTCAAATGTCTCAAGAAAGGGAAGGCTTTTTTAAGAACATTCTTAGATTTGTTACCTGCCACGCCTACTATACGCCCCTTGTTGCAAAGATGGGGTTATTCTACACTCTTTCATGTAAAATTTCACTTTTCTAAGCTATAATCAAAGATTGTTAAAATTTTAAGCTAGGAGTTAGTATGGCTTTAGGTACAGAAAAAAAGCAAGAAATCATCGCTAAATTTGGCAGACAGGCAAGCGATACAGGGTCTAGTGAAGTGCAAGTAGCGTTGCTTAGCCAACGCATTAGCGACTTGAGCGCGCATTTAAAAAGCAATCCTAAAGATCACTCTAGTCGTTTAGGGCTCTTAAAGCTAGTCGGACAACGCAGAAATTTACTTAAATATCTCAAACGCACCCAACATGATCGCTATTTAGAACTTATTCAAGCTCTAGGGATTAAAAACCGCTAGGTCTTTTTTTGAGCGCATCGAGTTTTTTTACTTTTATCTTTGCGCTGTTTTTTCTAACCTCTTTTAAAAAGCCTTTAGCGCAAATTTTGCTTATTATTTTGGCTTTGAGTGCGTTCGGCTATTATCTTAAGTATAAACCCTCTTTGTCATTGACTCGGGCGTACAAGTGGCTGGCGTGGGTGTGGGTGTTGATGTTTGCTAGCGTCTTGCCCAATCTCTTCATGGATGGTAGCTTAGAACATTTTTCTTATAACCTGCGCTTGCTCAACATGCCTCTAATCTACCTTTTGGGCGTGTTGGCGCTGGTGTGTTTGAGTAACGCCCCCATTACACTCAATGAGCGGGTGATTTTTTATAGCATGGCAGTTGCGTGTGTGTGTAATGGAATGATTGCGCTAGTACAACGGCTAGGTTTTCGCGTAGCACGAGTCGATGCTTGGAGTACGATTGTGGGTTTTGTAACCTTAACTTCTATCGCCGTCTTGGGATGCTATATCTATGCACTCTACACATCCAAACGCCACGAAAGAGCGTTTTTTAGTGTAGCGTTAGGGTTAGGGTTTATTGTGGTACTCTTTAGCGCGACACGAAGCGCATGGATTGCTTTTACCTTGACCTTCATAATGCTCTCAGGTCTTGTGCTTTATTTGCAGAAATCTTGGCACTCTCTGCCCTACATGCTGAGCATGAGTGCGGTGCTGATAGGCTTGTTTGTGGGGGGACAAATTTTAGAGAGCAAGGCACTTATCAAGACATCTAGAGGAGCAAAAGAAAGTTTTAGCCACGATCTCAAGCTTTACGCGCAAAAGAGTTCAGATTCAAGTATTGGCGCGCGGCTGGAGCGTTGGAAAGAAGCTTTGGTTATTGTGCGACTCTCTCCTTTTTTTGGCATGAGTTTAAGTGCTCGTTGCAAACACATGTCAGAAATTGTCGCGATGGCGCACTCTTACCATAGTGTGGAAGAGAGCGATTGTAAGGGAAAATATGATAATGAGATCTTCAATGTGCTCGCCCACAAGGGACTCATAGGGTTAGGGATCCTTTTGACACTCTGGGTTGTAGTGGCGCACATTTTTATAAAACGCCTTGAGAGCCATCCTCAACTTTCACTTTTAATGCTCTCTCTACTGGGGTTTTATATCATTTTGGGCATTGGTTTCGATCCTTTTGCTTTCTTTATCGAAGGAAGTTTCTTTGTAGGAATGTTGGTGATGGGTATGTTGGGAGCGCACCCAAAACAAGTCGTCTAAATATTTACTCTTCATCTTCGGTTTTTTTAGGAGGGGGAGGTGGGGGTTTGGGG
>NZ_FZMF01000022.1 GCF_900197685.1 Helicobacter baculiformis
GTCAAGAAAAATGCGCATTAATTATTGTTATTGAGAAAATATTGTAAAAATTAGTAACAATGAGAGTCTGATATTCTCGCGTAGACAACCTTTAGCAAAACTGGCTAAAATCCCTAGAAACTTTTTAGGAACATCCATGCTTAGTATTGCCCATAGTCCGGATGCGGACGATGTTTTTATGTTTTATGCGATCGCTTTTGGTTGGGTGGATCTGCCCAAAGCTTTTAGCCACCACGCCCTAGACATTGAAACCCTCAACACCCAAGCCCTGCAGGGCGCATATGACATCAGCGCGATCTCTTTTGGGCTCTACCCACTCATCGCCGATCAATACGCCCTCTTGGGCTGTGCGGCTAGTTTTGGGCAGGGGTATGGACCTAAGCTCATCCGCAAAGCCTCTAAAAAGCTCAAAAAACATTTTAAAGTCGCTCTAAGTGGGCGTTACACCACTAACGCCTTGCTCTTTAGGCTTTACTACCCGCATGCGCGCGTGATCTATAAAAATTTCTTAGAGATTGAGGGGGCGGTCTTGAGTGGGGAGGTAGACGCGGGGGTGCTCATTCATGAGAGTATTTTAGATTTTCACCCGGATCTAGTGGTAGAAAAGGAGATTTGGGAGGTGTGGTGTGAGCTCTCTAATTCAGAATTACCCCTGCCCTTAGGCGGGATGGTACTGCGCCGCTCCATCCCCTTAATCCAAGCCATCGCCCTAGAAAAAAAACTCACCCAAGCCATTGACCTAGCCTTAGCCCACTCTGGGCTGCTCTCTACCATGCTCATAGAAAGGGGTTTAGTACGCGTACAGGCAGACAATCTAGCCACGTATTTAACACTCTATGCCAATGCAAGTCGCTTGAGTGAGGCACAGATTCAAGGGCTCAATGCCCTTTTTGATTTGGGTTTTCAACATGGGCTCTACCCCGCCCCCTTGCGCACACAGGACTATTTGATCCCAAAGCGTTACCATAGCTTGAGGTTTTCTTAAGCCATGGTTTATAGCGCGCGCTTTAGCGCGGATCACCCCCGCTATTTGGATCTGCACTTTGATCACTATGTGCCTAATCGCCCTAAAAATGTGGCACTGATCATCGCCACAGGCATGGTGGAGCACCGCAAGCACTATACATGGCTAGCTTCTAGCCTATGTACATATGGCTATGATGTCTTTGTGCTCGATCACCGCGGGCATGGGCAAAGCGTGTTAGAAGATAGCGATGAAATTTCTTGGGGAGAAATGGGAGAAAATGGGTTTGAGCATGCCGTGTTGGATTTAGCCAAATTGGCGCGCGTGGTGCACACCACCTGCCCAAAGCATAAACGCGTGCTCTTGGGGCATAGCATGGGTTCACTCTTGGCGCGCCGTCTGATCCAACATGATTATGTCCGTTTAGACGCGCTCATTCTCACAGGCACACCCACCCCCTTTAGGGGCTTGAAATGGTGTGCGCGCCTTGCTAGGGGGTTGCACGCCCTACACTGCACGCCACGATGGAATTTAAGCGTGCTTTTCAGTCTGCACCCACGCGTACGCGCCTTTGGGCGCAGGGGCGCGTGGCTGTGTAAAGACCCTAAGGTACTCAAACGCTACCACGCAGATAAAGCAAGCCGTTTCACTTTTAGTATGAATAGCTTTGCCTGTCTGCTAGAGGGCACGCATTTGGTTTTTAGTGCCCATGCCTATGGGGATAAAAACCTGCCCATCTTATTGATGAGTGGCTTAGAAGATGTGTGCGGGGGCTTTGGGGTGGGGGTGATCAAGGCTTATAATGCCTTGTGTGCACAGGGGTTTAAACAGGTCTCTTTAGCGCTTTTAGAACAAGGGCGGCATAAAATCTTTGATGAGCCCGAAAAGCAAGAGGCTTTAGAGATTTTGCTAGCTTGGCTAGATAAGCACCAACTCTAATGTTTGTTTTTCATCTGCTCAATATGCGCCACTTGGGCAAAGACGATCGCCACCGCCTCAAAGAGCATTTTAGGGATCACCTCATCCACATCCACCTCTTTGTAAAGTTCGCGCGCTAGTTTGGGGTTTTCAATGATTTCAATATCATGTTCTCTAGCGATCGCTTTAATGCGGATAGCCAAGTGTTCGATCCCCTTAGCCACCACCACCGGGGCGACATCTTTTTCATCAAAGCGGAGCGCGACCGCGTAGTGGGTGGGGTTAGTAACCACCACATTCGCGCTAGGGATGGCTGCCATCATCTTGCTCATGGAGTTTTTGAGCATGAGCTGCTTGATTTTAGCCTTGATCTCGGGGTTACCCTCTTGTTGCTTGTATTCGTCTTTAACTTCTTGCTTGGTCATTTTGAGCGAGTTGATGTATTGGCGGCGTTTGAGCAGAAAATCCAACAGCGAAGTAACCAAAAAGAGAAAGAGCAAAACCGCGATGAGCATAAGGGCTTTGTGTTCAAACCAAAGGGCTTGGTTTCTGATGTCAATGCGCGCGATTTTAGCCAACTCCCCAATAAACAAACTCACCACCACAAAGCCCAAGACAAAGGCGATACAGACTTTAGTCGTGATGAGCAAGCCATCTAAAAGCCGCTTGAGAGAAAAGAGATTTTTAAACCCATTGATGGGGTTGATTTTAGAAAACTTGGGCACGATCGCCTTAGGGCTAAAGAGCAAGCCAAATTGTATCACATTGCCCAAGAACGCCGCCACAAACACCAAAAACAAAAAGGGCAAGAGAAGCCATGCCACATCTTTGAGCAATTGCAAAGAGAGCAGGTGTAAATTATGGGGTGTGAAGTCTAGGGCGATCCAATGCAAGGCTTCTCTAAACATGTTTTCAAAACGATCCAACCACATCCCAAAGAAGGCAAACACCCCTCCAAAGCCCGCCACCAGCCCCAAAAACCCCACCACCTCCAAACTCTTAGCGACATTGCCCTCTTCGCGCGCTTTCTCTATTTTCTTGGCTGAGGGGAGTTCGGTTTTTTCTTCTTCAGCCATGCAAGCTCCTTAGGGCATGTTGGTAATCTGCATAGGTGTTACAATTACTAAACTCAGAGCTATCTGTAACCTCTATAGCCACGCTATCCACCTGCTCTAAGAGCGCATAAATGGACGCGTTGCTTTGCAAGGCATCATCGATCGCATCTAGTACACAGGGTTGCCAACACCCCACCAAGTAAAAATGCCGCGCGCTCTTGGCATACACCACACCCGCTTTTTGGGAGTGTTCACAGAGGGCTAAAATGCTTTGGGCTGAAACTAGGGGCATGTCTATAGGGATCACAAAGATTCTTTGTTGCAACTCTTCAAGCGCGCGCCCAATCCCTAATAGGGGGTTAAAGCAGTGTGGGCTTGTGTCTAAAATGTAAGCGGCTTGCAGATCATAGGGGGTTTTAGCGCTGATATACACTTGCTCAAAGAGGCGCGCCATCTTAGCGTGTTGGTAGGCTAGAAGACTGGGTTGATCGCCAAAGCGCAACAACGCCTTATCGCGCCATTGCTCCCCCACACGCATGCGCGCGCTCTTGCCTCCTGTGAGGATCACGCAGGGGATTTTGATCATGGGCTAACCAAGCCCATTTTTTTAACCCTATGTGCAAATTCGCCAAAACGCGCGTCTAAATCCTGCTTGCGTGCAATGCAAAGATCGATGAAGGTTTTTTCTTGCTCGATGCCAATGAAGGATCGCCCCAGCAAGTTAGCCGCAATCCCCGTAGTGCCAGAGCCGCTAAAGGGATCGCCAATCAAGCTATCTTCATGGCTAGCCATCAAGATCAAGCGCAAAAGCAGACTCAAGGGCTTTTGGGTCGGGTGCTTGCCCAAATGCTTTTCCCAAGGGGCGATGGCTCTCAAAGTCCACACATCGCGCATTTGCTTGCCTTGATTGAACGCTTTCATGCGCGCGTAATTGAAGATATGGGCATGCTTGGGGCTTTTTCTAGCCCATAGGATTTGCTCGCTAGCGTGCACCAGCGTGCGGCATGAGAAATTAGGCGGGGGGTTGCTCTTATGCCAAGTGATCGTGTTTAGGAGTTTAAAGCCTAGAGTTTGCAAGGCTAGCCCTAGAGAAAAGAGATTGTGCTGAGTGGCGCTGATACAAATTGTGCCTGTGGGTTTGAGCGCGCGTTTAGCTAGAGCGATCCACTCCAAATTAAAAGCATGGATGGCTTCTATGCCCTGTGCGCGATCCCATGCCCCCTTATTCACGCTCACAATTTTACCACTCTCAATAGTCAAGCCACCATTGGAGAGAAAGTAGGGCGGATCGGCAAAGATCAAATCAAAACACCCCTCCATGCGCGCCAAAACCTCCCTACAATCCTGATGATAAAGCGTGAATTTCAAATCTTCACTCACAAAAATAGGCAAGGTATTTTTCATTTCTCTAGCCTAGCATGTCCGATTAAAACTTTGGCTGATCCGCTCTGATTCAGCCCAAATTTGCTATTTTAAGAAAAACGACAGAAAGGGTAAGTGATGTTAGTAGATGGTTTTGGGCGACAAATCACTTACCTTAGAGTTTCGCTCACCAAACAATGCAATTTTAGGTGCGCCTATTGCATGCCCACCACCCCCCTAGATTTTAGCCCTCATGAAGATGTGATCGCCCTAGATCGCATGCTAGAGTTCTTAAAAGTTGCCATAGATGAGGGGATTGAGAAAATCCGTCTGACTGGGGGCGAACCCTTGTTGCGCAAGGATTTAGTGCCCTTTATTGCGCGTTTGCATGCCTACAACCCTAAGGTTTTATTGGTGCTCACCACTAACGCGTTTCTACTAGAAAAACACGCCCACGCGCTCAAAGAGGCGGGCTTGAGTCGGGTGAATATCTCCCTGGATTCGCTCAAACCTGAGCGCGTGGTGCAAATCTCTAAAAAGGACGCGTTGGGGGCTGTTTTAAGGGGCATTGAAGCGGCGTTGCAAGCGGGTTTAATACTCAAATTCAACATGGTCGCCCTCAAGGAGATCAACTCTGATGAGATTTTAGACCTCTTAGAATTTGCCCAAGAAAAGGGCGCGCAGATTCGCTACATTGAGTTTATGGAGAACACCCATGCGAGCGCGCGCTTACAGGGCTTGAGCGCGGCACAGATTTTAGAGATTATCCAGACGCGCTATGCCATTGTGGGCGCGCCCCAAAAAGAGCTAGGACCGGCACAAATTTACACCCTAGAAAATGGCTACCAATTTGGGATCATCGCGCCCCATAAGGAGGATTTTTGCAAGAGTTGTAACCGCGTGCGCCTGAGCGCAGATGGGACTTTGTTCCCCTGTTTGTACTATCAAGATAGCGTGAACGCCAAGGAGGCGATTTTGAGTACGGAGCGCGCGCGCATGCTAGGCGCGCTCAAGCAGGCGGTGGCTAACAAGCCTGAAAAGAATCTTTGGAGCGGGGCTTATCAAATTTCTGAGCGCGCATTTTATCAAACTGGAGGATGAATGGATTTACTCACACAAGCCCTAGAGGCACAGGATTTAGACGCTTCTAGTCTGGCAAGGCTATACGATTACGATCTCTATGCGTTGGGCGAGGCCGCGCATGGGATTCGCAGCCGTTTTCATGGCGATCAAGTCTTTTTCAACACCAACCGCCATCTCAATCCTAGCAATATTTGCGCGGATAGTTGCAAGTTTTGCGCTTTTTCAGCCAGCCGTAAAAACCCTAATCCCTATGAAATGGGGCATGGAGAGATTTTAGAGCAGATCGCCCAAGCCTATGAAAATGGCATTAAAGAGGTGCATGTGGTGAGCGCGCACAACCCTAATTACACCTATGAGTGGTATTTGGAGCTCTTTAGACTCATCAAGGCGCGCATGCCCCATTTGCATTTAAAAGCGATGACGGCTGCAGAGGTGCATTTTTTAAGCACCAAATTTGACAAGCCCTATCAAGAAGTGCTAGAGGACATGTTAGAAGCGGGCGTGGATTCTATGCCCGGGGGCGGGGCGGAGATCTTTGATGAGAAGGTACGCAAACGCATTTGTGGGGGTAAGGTGAGTTCAAAAAGGTGGCTAGAAATCCACCAATATTGGCATTCTTTGGGCAGAATGAGCAACGCGACCATGCTCTTTGGGCATGTTGAAAGCAAGCAGGATCGCTTAGATCACATGTTGCGTCTCAAAGCCGCCCAAAGCCCTAACGCCCTAGAGAAAAAGGGCGGGTTTAACGCCTTTATCCCTCTACTCTATCAAAGAGAACATAATTTTCTCAAGGTGGCACGCAGCCCTAGCGCGGTGGAGATTTTAAAGACAATTGCCATCGCGCGCATTGTCTTGCAAAACATCCCCCATATCAAGGCGTATTGGGCGACTTTGGGGCTCAATCTAGCCCTAGTGGCTCAAGAATTTGGCGCAGACGACCTAGATGGCACCATTGGGGTAGAAAAGATTCAATCTGCTGGGGGCGCACAAAGCGCTAGAGGGATAGCCAAAGAGGACTTGATCGCCCAAATCAAGGACGCGCGCTTTATCCCTGTGGAGAGGGATAGTTTATATAATCCTTTAAAGGTGTGGTAACACTGCCTTAAAAAAAATAGGGATCTTAGATTGCCGAGGAGCGCATTAGACGCGCAAATTCCTTAAAGATGTAGAGTCCATCGCTAGGTCCTGGACTAGCCTCTGGGTGGTGTTGTACAGAGAGAATAGGGCGATCGTGGTAGGCAACCCCTTCGATAGTGCC
Source organism: Helicobacter baculiformis (assembly GCF_900197685.1). Classification (GTDB taxonomy): domain Bacteria; phylum Campylobacterota; class Campylobacteria; order Campylobacterales; family Helicobacteraceae; genus Helicobacter; species Helicobacter baculiformis. The sequence continues at coordinate 6,641 of NZ_FZMF01000022.1, forward strand.
ATCAAAAAGATTCTTATGCGTGATAGTTGCAATGCGCGCAAGACTTTCAGGCACACAGTAGTTATGATTTTGTGCGCTAATCTCAATGCGCCCCGTAGCGCAATTGAGCACGGGATGATTGCTACCATGGTGTCCAAACTTAAGCTTATAAGTAGGGTAGCCATGCGCGAGGCTTAAAAGTTGATGTCCTAAACAAATTCCACACAAGGGAATACGCGCCTCGACTAGAGATGTAATCTCTTTAATTGCCTGCTTAAGCTTGAGCGGATCACCAGGACCATTAGAAAGCAACACACCTGTAATCACTCCTCGCTTGTAATCTTCTAAAATTGTTTCCGCCTTACTTTCATGCCCATAGAGTCGCACATTCAAACCCACGGCACCCAAGTTATTTAAAATGCTTTGTTTTACGCCAAAATCCAGAACACCAATGGTCATTTGAGAAGGCGATAAGGGTTTGTAATCCAAGTTCTTAAAATCATAACGCCCGTGTGCGGGAGGGGTTGCCTTGTTAGAGACCATAGGAATTACATTAAGATCGCGCAAACGAGGAGTATTCTTAAGGATTTTTTCCAATGCGCTTTTTTCCATAGGGGTTGTAGAGATCGCAACCTGCATTGCTCCCTCATCACGCAACATGCCCACAAGTGCACGCGTATCAAGCCCGCAAACGCCTAAAACATGGATGCGCTGTAACCATGCTCCCAAACTCTCTCTAGCCCTAAAATTAGAATGCCGTGTAGGATAATGGCGCACTAAAACGCCTGAGCAATGACTAGAGGATTCTCTATCCTGTGCATTCACCCCCACTACCCCCACTTCTGGCGCACTGAAGACAACAAACTGTCCGTAGTAGCTTGGGTCGCTGATAATTTCTTCGTACCCGCTCATGGCAGTGTTAAACACCGCCTCACCCACAACTACACCGGGAGCACCAAAGCTTTGCGCTTCTAAAAAAACTCCATTTTCAAACAGCACCGATGCCATTATAAAAAGCCCTTACGTCGCAACTCCTCTTCATACATGCGTTCGAAAACCAAATCGTAGGCATCACTGCCCACAGGAAGTTTGCGCTTATAATGTTTAATCTTTTCAGCCACTTCAAACTCAATACTTTCATAGAGTTTTGCATAAGTGTCCATGGATTTAAAAATGAGGTTGCGAATCATGTTCTCTGAAACAGAAAACATGATCAGATCTGCATCTAATACATTCTCCAAGATGGCATGGGAAATGGTGTTGCAACGATCTTCCCATGTCAGAGCAAAATCCTCTTCTGAAGCGAGTTCTTTTTTGATCATCCAAAACAAGTGCCGTTCATCCATGCGCATAAACTCAATCTCATCTAGATGATCCTCCAAAAGTTCCCGTGCGCGTTCATCGATATGTGCCTCTTGTGCTACATTCTTTTGAAGCACTTGCGCCACAATCTGCGTGAGCTCCTCTAAAGTCCCTTTTAGCTCTAGTAAGGGTGAACGCACTAAATCCTGAGCGATTTTATGGACAATATAGCTAACATGATTAGATTTTAATCTCATACGCGCATCCTTAAAACGCCATTCTAACCCATGTTAGCTCAAAGATCACTGAGAAAATTTTAAGATTTGAAGAGGTTTAAAAAAATCAAAAATGGCACCATAGTGCAAATTTAGTTTTTTGCCGCGCCATATGCGAATTTAACATAAATGGCTAGACCGATAAGTAAAACGGAAACCCCGCCTGTTAGATAAACCGCATAGACGAGTTTATTGGGTTCACTGATACTAAACTTAAGCACCAACATCAAGGCTTCAATAGCTAAAGCGATGATGATCGAGCCTAAAAAGCGAATCATGGTGCGATGGATGGCATGGTGGTTATCCCCGCTGTTTTTACCCAGTACTTCTTCTTCGAAGATCACCTTCACGAGATCGATAGTGGCTAGTGCGAGTGTGAGCAAGACGATGGGGTGAAAAACCTCTTTAACATCAAAGTTATTAAAGTGGATCAGTGCATCATAAAGCGTCGAAATACTCTTGACAAACAGCAATAAAGCGACCAATCCTAGCATTAGAGAAATAGAAAAATACATCACCACGCTACCTTCAGCGAAGATTTTATAATGTTTAGAAGATGAGCTTAAAGCGATGGCGACTTTAATGGGAATATGCATGCATACCACGCAAAAAAGTTCGTTTTGACTATTGTAGATAGGATAGGCAGCTGTTACGATGAGACTGCGGTTACGGCGCGTGGGATAAGGATTTGTTAAAATACAGCGCCGTTCTGTGATCGCCTCGTGGAAATAACCATGTTCGGGCGAATTCTCTGCAAAGCTACTCTTGATCATACCCCCCTCGTCGATCAAATTTCCATTCACATCTAAAATAAAGAGATCTTCTTTAATGCGCACCTCTTGCTTGATGCGTGCGGTGGCGATCTGGACATATTTAAGGGTGGGCTCTTTGAGGTAGTTTTTGATGTTTTGTGTCAAGAGATAGGACACATAGGCATAAAGTTCGTTTTTAACCTTGATATATTCGCTGATGTCTTTAGATAACATGGCTACTCTTTGGGGGTGGGTTTTTTAAGAGCACTTTCCAAAGCTTGCAAGCTCTGTTGATAAAGCTTATTGAGTGTTTCTATGAGTGCAGTATTATAGCGTTGCTCATCGGTAGCATGGGCACTCGGGTCGCTATCTAGTGGGTTTGCCCGCCATACGGGTTCTAAAACTTGCACGTGTACCTGTATTCCACAAGGAAAGTGCGCATTTTGGATACATTCCAATGTTAAGGTGCTTTGTGCGCGCAACATGCGTAAGACACGCACGGGATCGATATAATCATTCCCACTAGCTTTGAGCATCGCTTTTGTTTCTTTAAGCGTGGGAGGAGTGGATTCAAAGGCTAAGCGTATCTGCCCTCTCAGGTGTGCGCTAGGGGCATTGGGTGTAGAAATATAGCCCAAGCGAGCTAAGAGAGTGGCGCTGTCCTTTTGAAAAGCTTGAGTGTATTTATGTTGGTAATAGGGGGGCACAAAGTCTTGCAAGAAGGTGATATTGGGATTTTGCAAGAATAAGTTCCCTTTAAAAGTGGCTTGGGGCGCTGTACTTTGATAGCGCAGGCGTAAAGATGGGTAGCTAAAAACCCCATGTGTACACCCTATACATAGTATGGCTAAAAGAAGACTCCAAACAGGGCGCATAACTCCTCCTAAGATGCAATGATATTCTCTTGCAATCTGCCATTTTCTAAAGCACAAACACGGCTGGCAATTTTCAAACTTTCATGGTTATGCGAAATCATGATCACAATGCGATTTTCTCTAAGTTCCGCGATGGTTTGGTAAATACCCTCTTGAGTATGGCTATCTAGAGCTGAGGTAGCTTCATCAAAGATCAACACGCTCGCGTTGCGATATAGTGCGCGCGCAATGGCGATTCTTTGGCGTTGCCCTCCGCTCAAATTTGCCCCAAATTCTTCTAATTGCGCTTCTATGCCCCCCATAGCCTGTACAAAATCTAACGCCTGTGCGCGTTGCAAGCAATCTAGCACACGCTCCGAGTCAATTTCTTGTCCGTAAGAAACATTTTCAGCCACGCTCCCGCTAAAAATAAAGACTTTTTGAGTAACAACCCCGATTGTGCTACGCAAACTCTTTTGTTGTAAAGAGGCAATGGGCATACCATTGATCTCAATTTCTCCGCTAGTGGGCTCATAAAGGCGCAAAATTAAATTGACTAGAGAACTTTTCCCGCTTCCACTTTTGCCTTTCAAAGCAATAATTTGATCTTTGCGCAATTCTAGACAAATATCTTGTAGGGCAAGGGGTGTAGACTCTGTGCCATAAGTGAAATTCACATGCTTAAAGGCGATATGCGCAATGGGTTCTTCTAAAATCTGTGTGCCATCTACAAGAGGACTAGTTCTCTCCAACACTTCGTGGATACGCTCACCAGCCACAAGAGCCTCCTGAAAATTAGAGAGAATACGAACCAAACGCTTTAGAGGGGTATAAAGCATAAACAGCGCAGTAATAAAAGAAAAAAATGCTCCCACGCTCATGTGCCCAGAGATCACCTCTCTTCCCCCCGAATAGATCACCAAAGCGACCAATAAAGAGCCCAAAAACTCCATCAGGGGCGAAGAAACTTCGGCATATCGAATGCTTTTCAAACTAATTTTAAAAAAAGCTTCATTTTCCTTTTGGAACGCTTGCAACTCTAAAGCTTCTCCATTAGAAGTTTTGATCACTTCCACACTATGAAAAATTTCTGATAATCTAGCAGTCATGCGTGCGTTGGTTTCTTGGTTTTCTTTGGAAAGTCTTTTGACTTTTTTGATAATCTTGTTCAGGGGAATAGCTACAAAAAGTAAAAGCAACAACCAAAATGCGAGTCTAGGACTTTGGTAAATCACCACTCCGATTAACCCTATGATGGTCAAACTCTCACGAATAGACTCAGCAAGATAATTAGAGAGGCTGGCGCGCACCAACGCGATATCATTAGTGATTCGTGCGATGAGCTCGCCCTTTTTAGTGCGGTTAAAAAACCCCAACTCCATTTGAAGCAGGTGTTCTAACATCCGCCTGCGTAATTGTTTGATGATGTCTAATCCGATGTAATTAGTAAAATAGGTTTGGATGTAAACCCCCCCGCTTTTACCTAGATACGCTAGAATCACCAAAAAGGGTAAGATGGCTAGCATGTGCACATCTTTTTTAATAAAGATGTCATCTAGGGTAGGCTTGACTAAATAAGTACCCCAAGCCGTGCTGGCAGCTACTATTAAAGAGGCGATCAGTACCAGCGCAAAATGCCAATAATGCCCCTTCAAATAGGGGGCAAAACGCCTAAAAAAGAGTTTCAAGCGCTAACCTAGCGTGTAGCCTGCATCTAGAATAGCCTCGCTAATTGCCTCTCGACTAGCGGGAGACTCAAATTCCACGCACACCTGTTTAGTATCCACATTGACTTCGATATGCTTTACACCCTCTAATTCTCCTACGAAGCGCTCAATCTTGTCTACGCAATGATCACATGTGATTTCCGGTACTGACCATTCAGCTTTCATAACTTGCCTTAATTTTAAGATGGATTCCTTTAAGTCTTTGGGCGTTGAGCACCACGCTAAGACTACTCAAGCTCATCGCCAAACTAGCTAGCATGGGACTCAACATGATTCCTGCTTTAAAAGCCACTCCACAGGCTAAAGGAATAGCAATGGTGTTATAGCTAAAAGCCCAAAAGAGATTCTGCTTAATATTGCCAATAGTGGCTTGACTGAGTCGAATTGCATTTTCTACCGCCGCAATTTCATTATTAAAACTCACCACATCAGCCACTTCTAGACTTGCATCACTCCCGCTAGCCATGACAACTGCCACATCGCTACGTGCCAAACAGGGTGCATCGTTTAAACCATCGCCCACCATCATCACTATTTCCCCCTGCGCCTTGATCTCTTCGATCTTGGCAAGCTTGGACTCAGGGCTTGCTTGTCCAATACATGCGTCCAATTTAAGTTCTTGAGCTAAAGTTTGCACATTCTCCTGTGCGTCGCCACTCAGCAACATACTTTTCAGTCCTAGAGCTTTCAAGCGCGCCAAATTTTCTTTAGCATGCACTTTAAGGCTATCTTGCAAGATCAGCGCACCTAGGATGTGATCGGTTTGTCCTTCTATACCTACAAAAACCCATGTGCCCGGCACACTCTGCGCAAAAGGGTTAGGGGCGTTGAAAAACTCCAAATTTCCTACTTTGATAATCGCTCCCTCCACGCACGCACGCATACCTTTTCCTAATACTGCGCGTCCTTCTGTAGCTTCTTTAAGCGCCACTCCCTGATCTTTGGCATAGGCAACAATACCCTGAGCTAACACATGTTCGCTCAAGGCCTCTACACTCGCGCCTAAGACTAATACTTCTGTAGCTGAAATTTCAGGAATAGCCACCACTTGTTGCACTTGAGGTTTGCCCTGTGTGATTGTGCCCGTTTTGTCAAAAACAACATAACTTACCAAGCGTGCTTTCTCTAACGCCTGTGCGTCTTTGAAAAACAAACCTAAATGACTGGCTTCTTTATGTGCCACTAATAAAGACATGGGCGTTGCTAACCCCAAAGCGCAAGGGCAGGAAATTACCAGTACGGCAATAAACACTTCTAGTGCGCGTGCAAAATCTCCTAAAACAAGCCATGCTACGAAGGCTAGACTAGCAATAGTAATTACGGCAGGCACAAAGATTCGAGCAACCTTGTCGGCTAATCTAGCGATTTGTGCCTTAGAACCTTGCGCGTTACGCACCTGCTGGATGATCTTTTGTAAAGCACTCTGTGTACTAGTATGGATAGCTCTTATACAAAATGTGCTTGTAGTGTTGAGTGTGCCTGAGAAGACATGCGCACCACTAGCCTTGTAAATGGGCACACTCTCCCCTGTAAGCATGGATTCATCAACTTCTCCCTCCCCCTCTACAACCACACCGTCTACAGGAATCACGCTTCCGGGCAAAATCTGCAAGACATCGTTCACTTGTACGTGCTCGATGAGTACCTCGATTACCTCTCCTCCCTCTATTCTTAAGGCGCTTTGAGGCTGCTTACTTAAAAGTCCTTCCATCGCTTGCAAAGCTTTATCTTTAGACCCCTCTTCTAGACGTTTACCCACCATCACAAATACTAAAATGACACATGCACTTTCAAAATAATATCCTGTGTGTGCACCCTGAAAGGCCTTGCCCAACAAAAAGAGACTATAAAGAAACGCGCTACTCGTGCCTAACGCAATTAGGCTGTCCATGTTGGGCTGACGCTCCCATAGGGCTTTAAAACCCCTGCTATAAAAATCCTTGCCCACACGCATTACAAATAAGCTTAACAAGGCTTGCAACAACCCACTCACGAAGGAATTGCGTAAAATATCGGGTAGCAACATAGGTAGATGCATCGCAACCATCGAGAGATAAAGTACGCCCAAAGTTGCTAGGATGGCGACCCATAGATGGGATTTTTTAGCTTGTGGGGGAGGGAGACTTTCTTTAGGGGTATACCCTAATTTGGTGATGATCTTAAAAATATCTTCAAGATTGGCGTGTGCGCCGTCATAAACAACAACTGCACTTTTGCTAAGCAAATCCACGCGCACCTCTTGAATAAAGCTTTTGCGTTCTAAGGCACGCTCAATGCCACTCGAACACGCGCTACAAGTCATGCCCTCAATATAAAAACGCACTTGTTGCATCAATGCTTCCGTTTTAATAAAATTCTACCCATCACAAAGAGCCAGCGCACAATACCATAGCACAGATAGAGGAACATAAAGCCACTCAGCACTTCAAGTGGCTTAATAAAGATAAGTAATAAGAAAATCAATAAAAGAACAAAAAGCTTTAGATTCCATTGCACTTTTTTAAAATTAGGGTAGCGGATGTTGCTCACCATCATCACACCCAAAAACACAATATAGGCGAGCATCAAATGCCCATACTGTTCTTTAAAAAGAGCATACTTGCGATCTAAAAGAATAGCAAGCACCACCAACACCGCACCAGTAGGAATAGGGATACCAATAAAAGAATAAGGGTCTGTAGTCTGAGTGGTAACATTGAAACGCGCCAAACGAATCGCCCCAAAGATCACAAACAAGGCACAAGCAGCCATACCCATGCGCCCGTAAGTATGTCCAATATAAAAATAAGCGATGATACTAGGAGCTGCTCCAAAAGCCACAACATCAGCTAGAGAATCAAACTCTAAGCCAAATTTACTTGTAGTGTTGGTCAGGCGCGCCACGCGTCCATCAAGCCCATCTAGCACCAAACACACCACCACAAACCAGCATGCAGTTACAAAACTTCCTCTAGAAGCATAAAACACGCTCATCATTCCCAAAAAAATACTACTTGCCGTAAAAAGATTGGGGAAAAGATAGAGCGGTTTAATGGGAAATCCTTAACTGGCGTGTTCTTCTAAAGGCACTAAGCGACTTTTTAATTGGTTAGCAACCTCGTATTCACTGATAATCTCACGTACTCTTTCACCCGTAATAACTTCTTTTTCAAAAAGTTCGTCTACCATCACCTCGATCGCTTCCTTGTAGTCGCTTAAGGTTTGTTTTACATGACTATAACGCTCTTCTAGCAAGTTTTTAATAAAGCCATCCATTTCTTCAGCCATCTTTTCGCTAAACTCACGCCCATTCCCAAAACCTCCACCTAAAAAGGAATTGCGTTGCTTTTCTAGCACCATCAACCCGCTGACATCACTCATGCCATAGTAGCTCACCATGCCCTTGATAATGTCCGTAGCTCTCTCTAAGTCGTTGCTGGCTCCCGTAGAAATCTCTTGTAAAAACACATCTTCAGCCGCACGTCCGCCTAAAAGCACATCAATCTCTGCGATGAGTTCATGTTTTTGCATGAGGTACTTATTTTCCTCTGGAGTATTAAGCGTGTAACCAAGAGCTGCCATTCCTCTAGGAATAATGGAAACTTTGTTCACCCGCGCCGAACCCTTCGTCATCTCTGAGATAACCGCATGCCCGCTTTCATGGTAGGCGACAATTTTCTTTTCTTTAGGTGAAATACGCCGACTCTTTTTTTCTAATCCAGCAATGCCCCGTTCTACTGCCTCTTTTAAATGTTGTTGTTTAACCTCCTTTTGGTTGTTACGCCCAGCCAAAAGAGCGGCTTCGTTGATAATGTTAGCTAAATCCGCTCCTGCTAGCCCAGCAGTGAGTTTGGCAATCTCCTGCAAATCCACATCATTAGCCAACTTGACCGGCTTAATGTGCACCTTCAAAATCTCCACCCGTCCGTTAAAATCGGGTTTATCCACCAATACCTGACGATCGAAACGCCCGGGTCTCAAGAGGGCAGGGTCTAGAATCTCAGGGCGATTAGTGGCAGCAAGCACAATCACGGGTGCGTTTTCTGAACCAAAGCCATCCATTTCGGCTAAAAGTTGGTTTAGAGTCTGTTCTCTCTCGTCGTTCCCGCTCACCATACCCCCTGCTGCGCGACTTTTACCAATAGCATCGATCTCATCAATAAATATGATACTAGGAGCTTCTTTTTTGGCAATGTCGAAGAGATCGCGTACACGACTCGCCCCCAAACCTACAAACATTTCAATAAAACTACTCCCTCCCATCGAAAAGAAAGGAACGCTTGCCTCACCTGCCACTGCTTTAGCTAAAAGGGTTTTGCCCGTTCCGGGAGGACCTACCAACAACACACCTTTAGGAATCTTTGCTCCTAAAGAGGCGTAACGATCAGGATATTTGAGAAAATCTACAATCTCTACAACCTCTTCTTTAGCCTCTTCATTACCCGCCATGTCATTAAAGCGCACTTTGGGCTTTTCAGCATTGATGAGTTTTTTAGAACTCCCCATACCAAAGATTCCCCCACCCATATTCTTTTGCATGCGACTTGCCATGAACATCCACAACCCTAGTATCACCAATACGGGCAAGAGCCAACCTAAAATATCCGTAAAGAAATTAGACTCACTAAAGCCCGAATAATTGATCTTTTGAGCATCTAGCAAGGGCACTAGAGAAAGGTCGGGTACGCGCTTAGCCACATAGATAGTCTTATTATTACCCTCTTTACTGGTGGCTTTGATGATGGTTTGCCCGATGCTGACATCATCCACTTCTTTATTTTCTATCAGTTGCTTAAGTTCATGATAGCTAACGCTTTTAGTGCTAGTAGAGAGAAAACGATCGCCAAAACTTCCCTCTGTGCCCATCATGCGTACCGCAACAATGGCAACAATGATAAAAACTAGAATAAGCACCAAAGGATTCTGCAACAAAGGCTTTTTAGGGTTAGGATTTTGTGATCGATCGTCCATAATATTCCTTATGAGTTAGAATGCCTACATAGGGTTAAACATACCCATTCATTTTCCTGAACCCTATGCAGAAAAGTAAAATCTTGAGAATAGATCGCTAGCACCTCGCGCTCGCAAGTGTCTAAAATACCAGATAATAAAAGCAACCCCCCTTTTTTACTTGCTTTGAGCACATCCGCATACATCTGAATAATCACACTGGCAACAATATTGATCACCACCACATCATAGGATGTACTTTCTGGTTTCTCTTGAATAGAGCCTAGCCAAAGATGCGCACATGTTAGGTGATTGCGTTTAAAATTTTTTTGGGTTTGCGCAATCGCTAGAGGATCGGTGTCGCACGCATGCGTGTATGCGCCTAACTGCGCCAAAGCTAAACTTAAAACCCCGCTTCCACAACCCACATCTAAACTTAACTTATCTCGTACCTCTAATTGAGAAATTTCTTGCAAGAGCAAGCGCGTGCTCTCATGTCTACCCGTACCAAAGGCTAAACTAGGATCAAGTATTAAAGGAATCAAGTCCTCTTGGGTCTGAGAATTCCAGCTAGGCATGATATGGAATCGACCACAAGTAATAGGCTCTACCCCCTCTTTGTAAGCCCGCACCCAGTCTAGATTAGGGTGTGCGCTACTATAGTGATAAAAGCCGATGTTCTCGCCTAAGCGTTCAGATATAGCGCAACAAAAGGCTTTAAGATGCTCCAAGAGCGCACTAGAAGACTCCCTCGAATAAACTACAAAACCCGCACTAGGAGGGCTCAAAGGGGTTTTGCCAAAGTAATGATAATCAAGAGAAGGCGCTGTCTCAATCTCTTCGATAGCGTTCTGCGTAAAATCTAAGAGACAATCAGCGAACAGCTCGGAGCAGTGTGTAGGTAAAATAAAGGTTTTAAAGTAGACATCTTGGCACACGCGCGCTACAACCCTTCAATCATTGGTTCCTAATACAACCTCTAGTTTTTCTTTAAGTACTTGGGGCGTAAAGGGCTTGACGATGTAGTTGTTCACCCCAGCTTTAAGCGCTGTAATCACCTCCGCCTTACCCCCCTCTGTGGTGATCATAATGATAGGCAAATCCTTAAAGCGCCCATCTGAGCGTACTTTTTTTACCAAATCTAGCCCATTCATCTCTGGCATATTCCAGTCTGTGATGAGTACACCGGTGGTGTCGTTGCTATCCAGCTTTCCCCACGCTTCTACACCATGCTCAGCCTCTAGAATATCTTCATAGCCCAAGCGTTGCAAGGTGTTTTTAATGATCCTTCGCATGGTCGAACTATCATCTACAACTAAAATTTTCAATCTCGCTCCTTGGTCGGCTTAGTCACATAAAACTATCCGCACATGTTAGCATATTTATACAATGGGTATCTTTAAATGAATAATGAAGTAATCCCCCCCAAATCCTCTAAAGACCAGAAGTATGTAACACTCCCACCACGCGCCCTAGAATCACAATCTCCTCTAGACTGCCAAGACGAATGGGCTTATAGACAGCGTTATCACTGATCAAGCACACTTCCGGGCGTTTGCTCAGACGCTTAACATAATACTCACCATCTAGATTTACCACATAAACAGCCCCCTCATAACAACTCCCGTCATTTTGAAAAAGCAACAAATCTCCCTCCTTGATAAGTGGCTCCATAGAATTGCCCATTGCTTGCAAGAGTCCTAAATGCTCTGTGGAAGTGATCCCAAAATGCTTTTTAAGAAAAGACTTGCTTTGAGGCAGAAACACCATGTTATCGTTATGGTTAGCATCTTTAGGCGCATGTGTCTTGATGTCTTTGATATAGGGCACCATCACCACGTCTTCCACTTCCCGATGTGTGGAGGTGAAAAAATGTAAATCCGTGTTGAGTGCGTTGGCGAGTTTCTCCAAAGTGTCTAAGGTAATATTGCTTTTCTGCTCGCTTTCATAGCGCTTAATACTCTGTAAGCTCACCCCACACTTGAGCGCAAGTTCTTCTTGAGTGAGGTTATTAGCATTCCTAAGTTGTTTAAGTTTCTCTTTGAGCATGTTAGACTCCTTTCGTAAAATCTTAGGTAAAAATCCTATACAACACTATGGTTAAAATATGGTTAAAATTGAGAAATAAGATTCTTGTTAGATTTGTATTAATATATGGCATGGGCTTGCTTGACAAACTTTAAAGACCTATGGTATAATAGCGACTTGTGAGAATTTCGGGGCGTAGCGCAGCCTGGTAGCGCACTTGGTTTGGGACCAAGGGGTCGAAGGTTCGAATCCTTTCGCCCCGACCATGCGTGCAAGAAAATATGGTGGGTGTAGCTCAGTTGGTTAGAGCACCAGATTGTGGTCCTGGGGGTCGTGGGTTCAAGCCCCATCACCCACCCCATATTCCGCTTCAAAGTTTCCCCTTTTCTTACGGCTTTTACTTTTGGCGCTTGTAGCTCAATTGGATAGAGCACCAGACTTCGGATCTGGGGGTTAGGGGTTCGACTCCCTTCAAGCGCACCACGCGCTTGTAGCTCAGCTGGATAGAGCAACGGCCTTCTAAGCCGTAGGTCGCAGGTTCAAATCCTGCCAGGCGCACCATGTTACTGATTGCTACCCTTGTATTTCCTTGCCCGATGTTAACACGCTTGCTATTAACCTAAGTGTTTTATACTCTGGGGCTATTACCCATTTGGAGTTACCATGCGATGTCCTCCCCAAGATCTAGTTAAGTCTGCCTTGAGTCTTGCCACTACTTTGCAAACCAAAATCAGCGAACACCTCAGCCACGAAGAAAAAAGCTTTCATAATAAAATGCAAAAACTCTTGGATAACCCTAAAAATAAGGTCATGCTTATTGAGCTTTTGGATCGGAGTTTTAGGTGTCAGGACAATCGCGCGCGCTTTGAGCTCATTGAGCACACCCTAAAAAAGTATGGCATTGCCGATTTCTTTAGCGCTTTTGAAAAATTTTTACTCACGGGATTCTTACATGTAGGTAAACTTGCACCCTCTATGAGTGTACCCTTTTTTGTGGATAAAATCCGCGCTAACACAAAAGCGATGGTGTTGGATGAAAGTAGCGATGCACTTAAGGCTGTGATTGACCAGCGCGAAGCTGAACAGATTGTCTTAAATGTCAATTTGATTGGGGAAGAGGTGCTAGGCGAATCGGAGGCAACTTATCGCATGCACAAATACCAAGAAGCTATTAAATCTAGCTACATCAAATACATTTCCATTAAAATCACCACGATTTTTTCGCAAATCCACCACTTAGACTTTGAATATTCAAAGGAAGAAGTAGTCAAGCGTCTGGACACTCTTTATGCTCTTGCTCTTGAACAAAAGGAACAACATGGGATTGAGAAGTTCATTAACTTAGATATGGAGGAATTCAAGGATCTAGAGCTCACCATTGCCGCCTTTATGGAATCCATTGCTAAATTTCCTATTAGGGCAGGAATTGTGTTGCAAGCATATATCCCCGATTCTTACCAGTATTTGCAAACTCTAGTCGCTTTTTCTAAAGAGCGTGTGCTTAACGATCTACCTCCCATTAAGATTCGCTTTGTCAAGGGGGCAAATATGGAGAATGAAGAGACCATTGCTTCTCTCAAGGGTTGGGAATTACCTACATTCTCCAGCAAGCAAGACACCGACTCCAATTACAATAAGATGTTAGAATATGTCCTGAGTGATGAGAATTACAAGTACATCCATATTGGTATTGCTTCGCATAATATTTTTGAAATCGCCTATGCCTACACCCGTATCCATGCCCTCAACGATCCGTGTGCCCTAGAGCATTTTAGCTTTGAAATGTTGGAGGGCATGAGTTTACAAGCGAGTCGCGAGCTAAAACAAATGCACCAACTTATTCTTTATGCCCCCGTGTGCGATATCCAACATTTTAACAATGCCATCGCCTATCTTGTGCGCCGCCTTGATGAAAACACAGCCCCTGATAACTTTATGAAAGCTTTTTTTAATCTCCAAGTCGGATCACGCGCTTGGCAGGATCAAGAAGAACGCTTCTTGAAGAGCTTAGAAAGCATGGATTCTTTAGATAACCGCACACGACGCACTCAAGATCGCAACCATCTTCAAGATGGGCATAGTACCTACCCCAATAAGCCTTTTATCAATGAAAGTGATACTGATTTTGTCTTACGCGCTAATCGCGAATGGGCACAGCGAATCGTCGATAAAACGCGCAACACTCCCCCTATTGAACTTTCTCCTATGGTGGGGAAAGCGTGTGCCACACAAGGGCTCAAGCGCCTCGATGTTTTTGATAAGATTGAGCATAAAAAGATTGCCTCAGTCTTCCTGGCTAGCGCTACGATTATGCAGGAAGCTCTGATGTTAGCACAAGCAAGTTCTTTTTCACAACGCCACCTACATGAAATCCATGCTACCTTAAGCCGAGTGGCACAAAAATTCAGAGAAAGGCGCGCTGAACTTATCGGTTTAAGTGCATTGGAGGTGGGCAAGACCTTTGTTGAAAGCGATGCAGAGGTGAGCGAAGCTATCGACTTTTTAGAGTTTTACCCCCATAGTTTGCAAACATTTTTGCACGAGTACCCCCATGTTAATTTTAAGCCTAAGGGAGTGGGTGTAGTGGTCGCTCCGTGGAATTTCCCTATTGGTATTTCTGTAGGGAGTATTGCTAGCGCACTAGCAGGAGGGAATGCGGTCATTTACAAGCCCTCTAGTATGAGTATGGTTACAGGGTATCGTCTATGCGAATGTTTTTGGGATGCGGGCGTGCCTAGAGACGCGCTCATTTATTTACCCTGCAGAGGGGTAGAGTTGAGCGCACATTTATTAAGCGATAGTCGCGTACGCTTTGCAATCCTGACCGGCTCAGAAGAAACCGCCTATGAAATGCTCAAGGCTGACCCCATGTTACACTTAAGTGCGGAAACAGGAGGCAAGAATGCCACCATTGTAACCAAAATGGCAGATAGAGAGCAGGCAGTAAAAAATGTCATTCATTCTGCCTTTAGCAATTCGGGGCAGAAATGTTCCGCCACTTCTTTACTCATCTTAGAAGAAGAAGTTTATGAAGATGCTAACTTTAAAAAAATGCTTGTAGATGCCACGCAATCCATGAGCGTAGGCGATCCTCTAGAGTTGCGCCACAAGATCGGAACTTTGGCTAGCACGCCCAGCTCTAAAGTCCAAAAAGCTCTGCATCACATAGAAGACCATGAAGAGTGGGTGCTCAAACCTGAGTTTATCCACGACAACACTCATTTAATGAAGCCTTGTATTAAATACGGCACGCGTGCAGGGGATTATACCTATCATACAGAGCTTTTTGTGCCCCTACTTTCCGTAATGAAAGCCAAAGATCTTAAAGAAGCCATAAACTTAGCCAATGGCACAGGTTATGGTTTGACAGGAGGACTAGAGTCTTTAGATGAGCGTGAATGGGAATATTTCATTGAGAATATCGAAGTGGGCAATGTTTACATCAATAAACCCACCACCGGGGCAATCGTTTTGCGCCAGCCCTTTGGGGGGGTCAAAAAGTCTGCGGTAGGTTTGGGGCGCAAGGTGGGCAGTTACAATTATGCCCTGCAATTTGTGCAAGTTGAAGAAAGCGCATCTGTACCTGTACCTAGCGATGCCCATCTTCCTTTTATCCAAGCTTTGGAAGCTTTTAATGCTAACCATAACAACGCGTTTGAAGAGGTGATTGACATGGCGCGTAATTATGCCCACCATGCTGCACACACCTTTAGCACCCCTGTAGAATTTATCCGCGTGCGAGGGGAAGAAAATTATTTTAGTTATACTAAAGTCTCTAGTGTTGGCTATCGCGTGGGAGTTGAAGATGGCGTTTTAGAACTCTTTAGCGTGGTGCTTGCCTGTGCTGTCTGTGCAATTCCGCTTACACTTAGTATCGCTAACCCCCCAACTAACCCCCATTTTAACACCTTGTTGGAATGTTTAGACAGCATGCAGCACCATTTCAAGCCAGAGATTTTTTACGAAAGTCTAGAGGAATTTAGCCAAAAACTGAGCGAGTTTGGGCGCGTGCGCTATTTTAGTCAAACTTTAGACTCGCTTTACAAGGCGAGCGCGCAAGCGGGTATCGTGTTAGCCAATGCTAAGCCCTTAAAGTGTGGACGCTTTGAATTGCTCAACTATCATTTAGAAAAATCAGTGAGCATTTCTTACCATCGCTATGGAAATTTGGGTGCAAGGGGTTTAAAGGAGGAGACCCATGCAAATTAGTTACCAGATTTTGTGCGTTTTCATTCTCTATTCGGCGCTTATGCTCTTTATTGGGTTTTATTTTTATCGTAAGAACGAGACTACCGAAGACTATTTTTTGGGGGATCGCTCTATGGGTCCAGTTATTAGCGCACTGAGTGCGGGCGCTAGCGACATGAGCGGGTGGCTCTTGATGGGTTTACCTGGAGCTTTGTATGTAGGCGGTTTGGTCAATAGCCATATCGCCATAGGGCTTACTATTGGAGCCTTTATCAATTGGTCTTTAGTGGCTAAACGCCTACGAGTTTATACTAGCGTGATTGCCAATTCTATCACGATTCCTGATTACTTTGAAACCCGTTTTAGTGATGATAAGCATATCCTGCGTCTGATTTCTGCGATTGTAATCTTGATTTTCTTTACTTTTTACGTCTCTTCGGGTCTAGTGAGTGGGGCGAAACTTTTTGAGGCAACTTTTGGAGTCCAATACGCCCATGCACTCATTGTGGGTACACTGATTATTGTTACCTATACCTTTTTGGGTGGCTATAAGGCAGTGTGTTGGACCGATCTTATTCAAGGTCTTTTGATGATGGGTGCGCTTGTGGTGGTACCCTGTGTCATGCTTTACCATTTGGGCGGATTTGGCGCAAGTTTTGAAAGCATTGCCAGCATCAAACCGGAGAATTTAACTTTTTTGAAAGGCACTTCCTTTGTGGCGGTGGTTTCAAGTTTAGCTTGGGGTTTGGGCTATTTTGGACAACCCCATATCTTAGTGCGTTTCATGTCCATTCGCTCTATTCAAGAGATTCCCAAAGCCACTACAATCGGGATCGGCTGGATGGTAATTTCTTTAGCAGGGGCATGTTTGATTGGATTATTAGGCGTGGCGTATGTAGCTAAGTTTAACCTAAGTTTAGCGGACCCTGAGAAAATCTTTATCCACATGAGTGCCACCCTTTTTAACCCTTGGATTGGTGGCGTACTCTTGAGTGCTATTTTAGCCGCAGTGATGAGTACGGCTAGTTCACAGCTTTTAGTAAGCTCTTCAACCATCGCTGAAGATTTTTACTCTAAAGTTTTTAACAAAGAAGCCCCTATTAAAAGCGTCATGCTTGTGAGTCGCGCTTCTGTATTGGCAGTGGCATGTGTAGCGTTTTTTATTTCTATGGATCGCAATGCTAGCGTGTTAAAGATTGTCTCTTACGCGTGGGCAGGATTTGGAGCTAGTTTTGGCACGGTGATTCTCTTCTCGCTCTTTTGGGAACGCATGACCAGGTTAGGGGCAATCATGGGCATGGTCTTTGGAGCGAGTACGGTGATCTTGTATGAAAAATTTGGTAAGAGTTTTTTAGATATTTATGAGATTGTGCCCGGGTTTATTGCTAGTTCGATTGCCATTGTGGTTTTTAGTTTGTTGAGCTCTGTGCGCCCGGGCACTAAGGATGCGTTCAATCAAATGTTACGTGAAATCCAAAAAGGCTAGTATGGGGGCATGCAAGTTTTGCTAACACAGCGCGGTTTTTTGTGTAAACAACGCCCGAACGCACCCACAAGCTTGAGGAGCTTGAAAGAGCCTTGCTGGTGTCGGGGTGTTGGTTACTCTTATCAATTCTTTTTTTGGTGGCGATTTGTTTTTTCTAACCCCAATTCTCTAGCTAGAAATTTGCCCGTATAGCTGCCCGTTTGGGTGTGCGTTTTAGCCACTTCTAGGGGCGTGCCCTGTGCGATAACACGCCCCCCCCCGCCCCCTCCCTCTGGACCCATGTCAATGACATGATCGGCGTTCTTGATGATGTCTAGATTGTGTTCGATCACCAGCATAGAATTGCCCAACTCTACTAGAGAATGCAAGACATTGAGCAATAATTGCACATCTTCAAAATGCAACCCGGTGGTGGGTTCATCTAAGATATAAAGCGTCTTGCCCGTGTCTTTGCGACTCAATTCTTTAGCCAGCTTGATGCGCTGGGCTTCGCCCCCGCTCAAAGTGGTCGCGCTCTGCCCTAAGGTGATATAGCCCAAACCCACCGCCGCCAGGGTTTGCAGTTTAGAGGCGATTTTAGGGATTTTGGCAAAGAACTCTAGGGCTTCTTCTACGCTCATGTTGAGCACATCGGCGATCGATTTGCCCTTAATGGTGATGGCTAGAGTTTGGGCATTGTATTTACTCCCCTTACAGCTATCGCAACGCACCATCACATCGGGCAGAAAATGCATTTCAATCTTAATATCCCCCTCCCCATGGCATTTTTCACAACGCCCCCCCTTCACATTGAAGCTAAAGCGACTCGCGCTATAGCCCAAAACCTGTGCCTCCTTGCTTTGGGCAAAGAGGAGGCGAATTTCATCCATCACGCCCGTATAGGTGGCCGGATTGGATCGCGGGGTCTTGCCAATAGGGGCTTGATCGAGATAAATCACCTTGTCCAAATGCTCTAAGCCCCGGATAACACCTTGAGCTGGGCTAGATAGCCTAGCGTGGTTGAGCGCGCTCTGTGCCATAGGCAATAGGGTTTGCAAAATGAGCGAGCTCTTGCCACTCCCACTCACCCCGCTGACACACACAAAACACCCCAAGGGGATTTGCACGCTCAAATTATGAATATTGTGGATATGCACTTGCTGGAGTTCTAAAAACCGGGTAGGAGGGGTGCTAATGGGGGGGCGTTGGATCATTTTGCGCCCACTCAAATAAAGCGCGGTGGAGTGCGCGCTTTTTAAGAGGGCTGAAACACTGCCACTAAAGATCACCTCTCCGCCGTATTTGCCCGCCTTAGGTCCGATGTCTACGATGAAATCGGCTTGTTTGATGGTTTCTCTGTCATGCTCGACCACAATGAGGGTATTGCCCTTTTGTTGCAGATGTTGCAGAGTTTCTATCAATTTGAGCGTGTCGCGCTCATGCAAGCCGATACTAGGCTCATCTAGCACATAGAGTACCCCGGTTAGCCCGCTCCCTATCTGGCTAGCGATACGGATTCGTTGACTCTCCCCCCCGCTAATGCTTCTAGCATCGCGCCCTAAAGTCAGATACCCCAACCCTACAGACACCAAGAAAGAGAGTCGTTGTGCAATCTCTTTTAAAATGGGCGCGGCAATGCGGGCGTGTTGGGGGCTTAGGTGGGCAAAGTGATCGGGGTTGTTAAAAAAGGCGTGCACGGCATCAATGGGCATCTCTAAAAGCTGGGCGATCCCCAAATTAGCCACTTTCACCCCCAAAGACGCGCCCTTAAGGCGATGCCCCTGACATGTAGGGCATGGCTTTTCGTGCATATAATTTTGCAAATCGCGCGCGTCCTTGATCGCCTCATAAGCCATCTGCACCACGCCCCTCCATGGACGCTGCAAACTCTCTTGTTTCCATGTGAAGCACACTTCTTTGGCATTGCCATACAAAAGGGCTTTTTGCTGGGCAGAACTGAGCGCGTTAAAACTCAAGCGCATGTCAATCCCATTGCTTTGGCAAAAGCCCTCAAAGAACGCCCGATAATAGCTATGCGGGTAGCTGAAAATGGCTTTGGCTTGGGCTAGGGGGGCGTTGGGCTCTAAAATTTTATGGATGTCCAAACTCAGCTTGCTCCCCAACCCCGCGCACGCCTCACACGCCCCCTTAGGGGAGTTGAAAGAAAAGCTCAAGGGTTCTAAGGGCTCAAAACTCACCTTGCAGGCAAAGCATGCCAAGTGTTCGCTGTAATGCGCGCTTTTTTGACTCTGCACATCCACAATCTCCACTTCGCCATAGCTCTCCGCCAAGGCTTTTTCAACACCGCTTGCCAAGCGCGCATGGTTGTCTGCTTGGGCTAATAGGCGATCGAGCACAAGTTTTAGGGTGTGTTTTTTGGTTTTAGACAAGGCAATTTGTTCATCTAGGCGCACCAACACCCCATCAATTTGGGCGCGCACAAAGCCTTTTAAACGCAGGGCTTGGAGTTTTTCTTTAAAGCTCCCCTTTTTGTCGCGCACAAGGGGGGCTAGGATTAAGATCGTGCGCCCCTGAAAATCGCGCATCACTTGGGCGATGATGTCGCTCGCGCTCATAGAGGCGATGGACGCGCCGCATAAATGGCAATGTTGCGTCCCCACACGCGCGTACAAAAGGCGCAAATAATCATAAATTTCGGTGATAGTGCCCACGGTGGAGCGCGGGTTTTTGCTGGTGGTCTTTTGATCAATGGCGATGGCGGGGGTCAAGCCCTCGATCTTGTCTACGGCAGGCTTGCCCACGCGGTCTAAAAACTGGCGCGCGTAGCTAGAAAGGGATTCTAAATAACGCCGTTGCCCTTCGGCATAAAGGGTGTCAAAGGCTAGGGAGGACTTCCCCGAACCGCTCAAACCCGTAAACACAATGAAGCGGTTTTTAGGCAGAGTGAGGGTGATATTTTTTAGATTGTGTTCTCTAGCCCCGTAGATAGTAATATGGTTTGGCAAGGTGCGCTCTTATG
The DNA here is from genome assembly GCF_900197685.1 of Helicobacter baculiformis. Taxonomy (GTDB): domain Bacteria; phylum Campylobacterota; class Campylobacteria; order Campylobacterales; family Helicobacteraceae; genus Helicobacter; species Helicobacter baculiformis. The sequence continues at coordinate 27,120 of NZ_FZMF01000022.1, forward strand.
GTGAATTTTGCGGGGGTATTATACTAGAACCTTGATTTAATTGTTGTTGGCAGTTTTGTTCTTGTTACTCGCACCCTCAAATCTCTTAAACTTAACTTTTTAATAAAAGGGGTGAGTTGCCCACCTATTCCCAAGTTTGCAAAGCCTCCTCTAAAACTTCCTTAACACAGGTGATCCCCCCGGCTAGACTAAAGAGCCAGTATTTATGGGCATAAATCCATTCTAATTGTTTAGCCTGTACATCTTCTTGGGTGAATGTGGGTTTGACCACGATCTTAGCGATGTCTAGTTCTTGGTGAAAAATATAGGACTGGATCGCATCGTTAAAGCACTGGTTGAATTTGACCTCTTCAAACAAGCCCTTGAGATCGTCAATCTTTTGGCTCAAGTCTTCAATACGCTTTAAATCTAACTTTTCTAGTTCTTGCTTGGCGTTGAGTGCCTCGATCTCCTCTAAAAATGCCATCACTTCTAAAAAAAGCGCTTCGATCTTTTCCTTGCACTCTTGGGCATAGGCGATCGCCTCTAGGCAAGTCTCTCTTGCCCCTTCTAGCCATTGCGCGCTCTGCTCTGGGCTTGGGAGGGTGAGTTTTAGGGGGGGTTTTTCTTGCGTTGAAACCAAGTCCGCTTTAATGCGTGCAACCGCTTCTTTAAAGGGAAGTTCTAAAGTGCCCCTAATTCTAGCCCCGCCCTGCGTGGCGTTGATCACTTCCAAGTTATAGGGAGTGTGGTAAATATCCTTTTCAAAGAAATCTAAAAAGAGTTTCCAAACGCGTGTGCTCTCCACCTGCCCCTGCCCCCCATAGGCTTCAATGAAAATTTTCTCTCCCTCCTGCTTGGGCTTGATCTCTTGTGCCCCATAGACCGCCCCGTGCGCATGGCTCTCCCCGCTGGGCGCAAAGCTCAAATCCTGCCCGATGAACACACAGCGCTTAAAGCGCGCATGCACCACGAGCTCATAAGCCATGTTGGCTGCGCTCATGCCAATGCCCAAATAGCCATATTGGTGCAAGTTAAAGAGACTGGTATAACCAAAGGGGCGCAAACTAAATTGAGTGGTGCCCTTGCTAATGGCTTGGCGCAATGTAGGGTGTACAATGGAGGTGAGTGCAAAGATCACGCCTTCTTGCGCCTCTTTGGGGGTGTCTTGGTAGAATTTGGCACTCGCTTCCACACGCTCTAAAGAAAAGACTAAATCAGGCTTGATCCCATGCGCGTGCAAAATGGGAAAGGACGCGTCAATGCAAAAAAGCGTGGCATAGGGGGCGATCTCTTTGAGCAGGGGGAGTTGTTTATTTAAACTAGGTCCGGTAGAAACAATAATGGCGGTGTTGTAATGCGCGTTGCGCGCTTTGAGCACTTCTACAAGATGGATCAAAGTGGGGGTTTGTACCACAAAGGGCAGATTTTGTACATGGTGCTTGATCCCCACAATGGCATCTTTAGCGTCATTGCCCACCCCGATCACAGCGTTTTCTAGGGCTTTGATGAAGTGTTGGTTGATCTGAGTAAAGTCTGACTCATAGCGTTCGTAATAGGGGTGGGCGATGATGAGCTCATAGACTTTAGCGTAAATTTTAGCGTGCTTGTCCATTAAAAATAGCGAGGCGATCAAAGGGTAATTGCACGCACTGCTATGCAATAAGATAAGCCGATCGCTTTGCATTTCTTCGCTGAAGTCTAGCAAGTTCAAAACGATGAAAATAATCTCTAACTCCGGCTCGATCACCACAAGGCGTTTGAGTTGCTCCAAGCCCAAAAACAAGCGCATGAGCATCCCATTGCCCGCGCCATAGAAATAAAGATAAGGGATATAGGCGTAAGTCTTTAGCTCTTCAAAACGCGCCAAATTCTCCTCTAAGGGCTTGTGGGCAAATAAGGGCGTGTTGGTAGACACATCTACAAGATTAAACGCGTCTTGTTGTACAAAAACCTCGTACTTGAGATTGCTCTTGAGCTTAGAGAGCTCTAGGGCGAGCAGGGGATCTTTGCGTTGCAAAATCCCCAAATTTTTCTCGTAAATATTAGACAAGTCCTACCCCACCCCCTTTATTGCAAGAGTCTCAAGACATTTTGTTGCACCGCATTCGCCTGCGCCATCGCAAAGCTTCCGCTTTGGGCTAGGATATTGTATTTAGAGAAGCTCGCACTCTCCTCAGCAAAATCCACATCACGGATTTGCGATTCAGCTGCCTTCACATTCACTTGAGTTACAGAGATGTTATTAATAGTGGTAACTAACTCCATCTGTACAGAACCCAAGTCTGAGCGAATTTTATCTAGCTGGATGCGCGCGCTCTCTGCCATATCCATCACCATCATCGCCCCGCGCAAACTGGTAACCCCAGCCCCAATGCCCTTAAAGTTGAAGGCAGCTTGGGCAGCGTTGGCGTTCCCTCCGCTCGCACTGGCAGCATTGGCATCAAAAACCCCACGGATAGCCTGTAAATTCACCGTATATTCTGCCACGCCCTGGGCGGAGTGTAGCCCCACATGGCTGAAATTCACCCCGCTGACAATGATGTCGCGCGCGTCCTCCTTGGTTAGAGTCAAACGCCCCACGATGGCGTGCGCCTTGCCCGAGATGCCCCTAAAATTCCCCCCCCCAAAGACATGTCCAGAAGCGCTATCTGCATGCACAGAGATCGCCCGTCCGTCTGTGGAGCGCAAATTGATACGCCCCTCAATGTCTGTATAGGCTTCTACTCCCGTGCGTTCTTTAACGGAGTTGATCGCGTTGATCAAGCGCCCATCACGATCGTTACGCTGGACATCATTCACATTTCCGATCAACACTCCATTGATAGTCAAGCCCCTGACCGTGCCCGATTCCACAGCGTCTTTACCTGTACCCAAAACCACTGCTGTCGCACGCACACCCAAAGTGCTAGAGTTTTTGTTGATCACATTCACCAACGCACCTAGCCCCGTGCCCGCACTCGTAGAGATTTTCACGGATTCTAGCTTATAATCATTCACGGCATCGGCTTGCTTAAAATTGAGCGTTACTTCCGTAAGATTATGCGCGCCCGCGCTCACCTCCATGCCCCCCCTATCCATTGCGGAGGTTTCAAAGCGTACATGCCCGATCTTATCTGAGCCCGTAGGACCAATAGAAGCCTTGATCGTGGTGTTAGAATAGGCCCCGATCTGAAACTCTTTATTAGAAAAGCTCCCGGCCAAGAGTTGCTGCCCATTAAAGCTTGTGGTGTTGGCGATGTTGTCCAACTCTTCTAAGAGGCGTAAAATATCGCTTTGCAACGCCTTTCTAGTTTCAGCGGTCTGCCCATCTTGAGCAGCCTGCACCGCTTTTGTCTTGACCGTGTCTAGGATTTTGATCTGTTCATCCATCGCCTTATCGGCGGTTTGTACCACCCCGATGGCATCGTTAGCGTTTTTAACCGCCTGTCCCAAGCTCGCGCTTTGACTTCTCAAGCTATCTGCGATTGCCATCCCTGATGCGTCGTCTGCAGCTTTATTGATGCGCAAGCCTGAACTCAATTTTTCTAAAGAGGTAGAGAGATCGCGACTATTGCGCACCCCGATAGTATGAGCATTTAAGGCGGAGACATTCGTATTGATTCTAAAACTCATCTTTGCATCCTTTGCGATAATATGCCCACGCAAAGCAATAGCTATTCCATGTTTACATCTAATCCATGCACCAAAATAGTTTATAATGCGACAAAAACGAGGTATTTATGGGCAAACACACCAAACTCATCATTGTAGAATCCCCCACCAAAGCCAAGACAATCGCGCATTTCTTGGATAGCAGTTATGAAATCATCGCCTCTAAGGGGCATGTGCGCGATCTAAGAAAGTACGCCATGGGTATTAGTGTACAAGAGGATCGATTCATCCCCAAATACGCGGTGGATAAAGACCACGAGGCGATTGTAGCCCAAATTGTGGCGCGCGCCAAAGCCGCCCAACAAGTCTACATCGCTACAGATGAGGACCGCGAGGGGGAGGCGATTGGCTACCACATCGCCTATCTCATTGAGCAGGCTGGGCGTAAATCCCAAGACTCTTTAAAGGAAATACGCGCCCTAGAGGATCAAACCCAAAGCGCGCCTCCACATAACCCTATCTTTGCCTTCCCACGCATTGTCTTTCATGAAATCACCAAATCGGCTATTTTGCACGCGCTCAAACACCCCAAAACCCTAGATGTGCACAAGATCAACGCCCAATTAGCCCGTAGACTCTTGGATCGCATCGTGGGCTTTAGCTTAAGCTCTTTATTGGCTTCTAAGATTTCTAAGGGCATGAGCGCTGGGCGGGTGCAAAGCGCTGCGCTCAAACTCATCGTGGATCGCGAACGCGAAATCCAAGCGTTTAAACCCCTCACTTATTATGAGATTGAGGGGACGATCGCACAGGTGCGTGTGAGCTTGCAAAGCTACCAGCATGAAAAGCTCAAAAAACAAGCTCTTAGGGATTCTCAAAAAGCCTTAGACATGGTGGCTAGCTTGCGCGATCAAGACTACCAAGTCCAAGCCATTGAGACCAAAGAGAAAAACACCCCCACACCCCCCCCTTTCATGACATCCACCCTCCAACAAAGCGCCTCTAGTCAGTTAGGCTATAGCCCCTTTAAAACCATGAACATCGCCCAAAAACTCTATGAAGGGGTGATGACCCCCCAGGGGGCTAGCGGGGTGATCACCTATATGCGTACCGATAGTCTGAACATCGCTAAAGAAGCTATAGAGGGCGCGCGCGCCTTCATTGAGCAGACTTATGGTGCGCTCTATGTCCCCAAGAAGCCCAAAAGCTACACTTCTAAAAACAAGAGCGCTCAAGAAGCCCATGAGGCGATCCGCCCCACTAATTTAGCCTTCACCCCCACCATCGCTAAGGACTATCTCAAACCCGAAGAGCACAAGCTCTATCGCTTGATTTACCAACGCTTTTTAGCCTCGCAGATGAGCGATGCGCGCTTTGAAAACCAAAGCGTGTATTTTGCCCATGAAGAACTAGGGGCAGTGTTTAAAGCCAACGGGCGTAAATTGCTCTTTGAGGGCTTTTACAAAGTCTTGGGCGATGTGGATAAGGACATGCTATTGCCCGCTTTCACACTCCACCAAACAGTGCGTTTAGAGAGTTTAGAAGCTAGAGAGTGCCATACAGAGCCCCCCGCGCGCTACTCAGAGGCTTCTTTGATCAAAACCCTAGAGAGTTTGGGGATCGGACGACCTAGCACCTATGCGCCCACCATCGCCCTCTTACTCAGTCGGGATTATGTCGCCTTGCAACAAAAACAGCTCACCCCCACTTCTAGCGCCTTCAGTGTGATAGAGATTTTAGAAAAACACTTTAGCGAGATCGTGAACGCCACTTTTAGCGCGGGGTTAGAAGACAAATTAGACGCGATCGCTAGCCACCAAATCAGCTGGCAAGAGATGCTCTTGAATTTCTATACGCCCTTTATGCGCCAAATTGAAGAGGGCAAGAGTCAAATTGTCTCTCAAAAAGTGAGTATCCCTACAGGGGAGTTGTGCCCCCAATGTGGGGCGGATTTGGTGCAAAGAGTGGGCAGGTATGGCGCGTTTGTGGCGTGTAGTGGCTATCCTAAGTGCAAATACATTAAATCAGAGGAGGAGCGCACAGACTTAGGCGTGTGTGAGAAGTGTGGCGCGCCGATGGTGAGCAAGAGAGGGCGTTTTGGGGAGTTTATCGCCTGTAGCGCATACCCTACTTGTAAAAATATCCGCAATACAGAAACTAAAGACACTCCCCCCCTTGCCAAATGCCCGCAATGTGGGGGCGATGTGCGCGCCAAAAGGGGTAGAAGGGGCGTGTTTTATGGTTGCGACAATTACCCTAGCTGTAAATTCATCTCCAATTACAAGCCTGATTCTAAGCCATGTGAGGCGTGCGGAGGGTTGCGCGTTTTGAAAGAGTATAAGAAAAAACCCAGTGTGTTAGAGTGCTTACAATGCCACGCCCAAGAGGCAAGTGAGGGCGCGTGATGGGGATTGTCTTTGGTCCTTTAAAATCGCGGCGTTTTGGTTGGTCCTTGGGGATTGATTTAAGCGGGGAGAACAAGCAATGCAATTTTAATTGCGTGTATTGCGAGCTCAAGGCGCACAAGCCTGTAGATAAAATGGCGCATGTGATCCCCCTGCCAACCCTCTTAGAGGCGGTGCACACAGCCCTAAACGCCCACCAAAACACCCCCCTAGATGTGCTCACCACCACCGCTAATGGCGAACCCACCCTCTACCCCCACCTCTACGAATTTATCGCCCAACTTAAAATCCCCCCCGGGGGACCTAAAACCTTGATTTTGAGCAATGGATCGCGTTTTGGCGAGCCTGAGGTGCAAAAAGCTTTGTTGCGCTATGACATGGTGAAGTTCTCTTTAGATGCCGCTTTGCGTACAGCGTTTAAGAAGGTGGACAAGCCCAGTCGTGCCATCCATTTAGAACATATCTTAGAGGGGATTGCAGATTTTAGCGCGCGCTATGCGGGCATGCTAGTGGCTGAGGTGTTGTTGGTTAAGGGAGTCAATGATGACTTAGAAAATATCCAAGCCATCGCGCGCTTTTTGCGCCAAATTAAGCCCGCACGCGTGGATTTGAGCACCATTGATCGCCCCCCCTCTCACCATGTTCAACCCTTGAGTGCTGAGGAGCTTTTGGCGATCGCCGTGCAATTTGAGGGCTTGAGTGTGAGTTTAGCCCTGCGCACCCCCCCCTCTAACACCTTTCTTGTAAAGGCACTAGAATTGCCCGCCTTCTTGGATTTATTGGCGCGCCGCCCCTTGAGCGTGGAGGAGGCGCACAACTATCTACCCCCAGCCACTTTAGACACTCTCTTACAAGAGGGAAGAGTGCATTTGAGAAAAATCGGAGCGGTGGCTTTTTATTACCATCATTAACCAAACTTGCTATAATTCGGAAAACCAACATAAGGATGTGTATATGTGGCATAAAGTGCGCTTTGGGGTTTTAGTTGGCATGTTGTTAGCAGGGGGGTTGTGGGCGACTAGCCACCACCATAAGCATGCACATAAGAAGCAACAACAAGAAGAAAAACAGCTTGAGGGTCCCCAACCCCTTGTAAGTGATACAGAGATTGGATTACGCACTATCCCTTTAGAGGATGAAAAAGATTTAAAACTGCATTCTTATGATTTTCACAAAAAGCCCCCGGGGGAGAGCCAACGTTTTGAGCGCGCCTATGAAAACGCCCCGCCCATGATCCCCCATGACACAACCGGGCTTTTACCCATTACCAAAGAGAGTAACCAGTGTTTAGGTTGCCATGCGCCCGATGTGGCTAGCAGTGTGGGCGCGACTCCTGTGCCCAAATCCCACCTCTTTGACTTTCGTAATAATCACCCCACTAAAGATGGCAATGTAAGTGATGCGCGTTTCAACTGCACCCAATGCCACGCCCCTCAAGCCAATGCTCAGCCCCTAGTCAAAAATAACTTCAAACCCGTTTTTACTAATAAAACTTTAGAATTTCGCTCTGACTTCATGGATGTGGTCGATGTAGGGGTGAAGGGCGCAAACACAAAAGGTTCTAGTAAACCATGAAACAAGCGGGGCTTTTGCCCCTAGGAGTGATCGCACTCTTGGGGGGGTGCTGGGTGGGTGATCCTAGCGATGTGAATCCTAATTTGCCCGATGTGGATACTCTCAATGAGTGTGCTGAGATTAAAAATGAATGTGTGGGGAACAAAGACGGAGATATTCCTACAGAATCCAAACCTAAAAAGTACGGAGAATTCCATACAATTTCTCTAGCAGGAGTCAAGATGGCGCATGGGGGCAAGTTTGCCATCTCGCCTTTACCTCCCTCGGGGGGATACATGCCCTATTACCCTATGAGTCCTATGATGTACCCGGGCATGTATCCTTATGGGATGATGCATCCTATGATGGGCATGTATCCAATGGGTATGTATCCTTATGGGATGTACCCAATGATGATGGGCATGCCTATGATGTATGGACCTTGGTGGTGAACTTAGTAGATAGCGACATGCTCGGGTTTACAAAAGAGTACTAATTCCTTACCATCATCAAAGCGGTAAAGGTCGATAGAACCTTGATCAAGCACGAAATCCACGCTGCAATCGTTTAGACCAATTTCTACCCGCTGCATGTTTGGTTCTTTACGATCTGTTTTCATGCTTAAAATCACACCATTAAATGCCATAGGATCTAATTTGAGGCGTTGGGTGAAGTTGGGAATCAAGACTTCGATAACTTTGAGAGCGATCGTAATATCATCATCTATTTGATAATGTTCTACTTCTCTAGTGCTACATTTAGCTTGTACCACTACCTGATGGGCTTCAAAGTGCACTCTATATTTTCCTTGTCCTCTTTCGTGCAACGAAATCTTGCCTCTGATGCGGTTTTTAACATAAATACTCATAGATATCCTTGCGTATAATGAGAGTCTAGCCCGTTATTTTAGCATGAAAAATTTTTCAAAATACCATAAGATCGCCATGCAATCTTTTCTAATTATTTCCTATCACTAGCGCGCCAAGCAGCAGGGCTGCGCCCTCGCTTGTTAAAACGAAGGGGTTGGGCATGCTGTAAATGTCCCTACTACTAAAGAGTTGACGCTCTTGGCTAGAAAATCCCCCTTCTGGTCCGATAAGTATCCCTTGCTCTAGGCTGGTTAGTTGCGTGGTGCTTGCTTGTGCGTTGAAATCTAGCACTTTGGCATGTGGGTAGATTTGCAGAACTTCTTGAGTACTTTGGAATAATTCCAACGCCATCAAATCGCTCCGCCCACTTTGTTGGTTGGAGGCGATCAAAATTCTCTCTAGGCGTTGCATTTGGCGCGCTCCAAAGTCCCCTCTTTGGCTGTATTGTGCGTAAAAGAAGCTAATCTTGCACACCCCCATCTGATTCAAATAGGGTAACACCTTCTCAATCTCCCTATGCGCGATCAACGCCCAAATCAAATGGGTTTGGTGTGTGGGGCGTTTGGGGACATAGCGACTCTCCAATAAACGCAAACACGCGCGCTTCTTGTGCACTTCAACTTGGCTATAAAAGTATAGCGTGTCGTCTAAAAGATTTCTGAATACCAAAACATCTTGGACTTGGGTGCGTCGACTCAAATACAGATGTCTGTAGAGCTCCCCCTCTACCATGATTTCATGCTGTCCTGCTTGGGGATGGTAACTAAATTGCATTTTCTCTCTTTAGCACTTTTTGAGCGGGTTTATGATAGCATTTTACCACTCGCGCCGTGATAAGGCTAGCATTAGCATGGCTATGCTAATATCCATCTCGTAATCAAGGGGTAATACCCTTGGGGTTGGGGCATCGACCTTTGGAATAGGCAACATAAGACTCCAAACGGAGTTGTCCTGCTTGAAGCCACGATCTCCGCTAAAGTTAGAATCCCCTAACTTTAGTTATGGGGAGTATGTCAAAATCAAAACAATGGCATGGATACCTTGACATCTCCACATCTTCAAGAGGCTGTTGTCTTACTAAACATGGGCGGACCTAATCATCTGCACGAAGTAGAGCTATTCTTGCAAAACATGTTTAATGACCCCTATATTCTTTGTATTAAAAACACGCGTCTACGCCAGCTTATTGCGAAATTTATCACCAAGAGCCGTGCCCATAAATCGCGCGCTATTTATGAGCGTATCGGGGGCAAATCCCCTATTGCAGCGCTGAGTGCCCAGCTTACCCAAAAGTTAAACACGCTAGACTCTAGCAGGTATTATACCTATGCGATGCGCTACGCGCCCCCCCATGCCTTTAATGTGTTGGAACAACTCCAAGAACAAGGTTTTATGCGCCTAACCCTCTTTCCTATGTATCCGCAGTACTCCACCACTACCACCCTCTCTTCCATCCAAGATGCGTTGCGCGCACTCAAGGTTTTAGATTATACCCCTCTGCTTTCTAGTATCGAACGCTTTTATACGCATCCCCTCTATAACCAAGCCATTGTACAAAGCATTGCCCATACTTTAAAGGGGCGCGCTCCTGAAGAGTTTGTATTGATCTTTTCTGTGCATGGTTTGCCCGAGCGCATGATTTTGGAAGGCGACCCCTACCAAGCCGAGTGTATACATCATGTAAGTTTGCTCAAACGCGCGTTGCTACATGCATCTTTGCGTTTTAAGCGTATCGAGTTAGCCTACCAATCTAAGGTAGGTCCTTTAAAATGGCTAGAACCTAGCACTGAAGAAATGATCGAGCGCCACCGCAAACATAAAATTCTCATTTACCCCCTAGCCTTTAGCATTGATAACTCTGAAACAATCTATGAATTGCAAATACAATACCGCTTGAATGCGGAACGCCTAGCGGTTAGAGAATACCTCGTGTGCCCTTGTTTAAACGATCAGATTGACTTTGCTAAGGCTATCATTGATTTACTTGCCCATGCTCCGCGTACTATCCTAAGCTAAAGCTTTACTCTATAAGACTACAATGAGTGCCTCATCTAATTCAAAAAGGATTTCCATGAGTAGGTTTTTTTTGGCTGTGTTGGTGCTATTGTCCTTAACGTGTTTCGGTGTAGCGGATGACGATGCGATCAATGAAGATATGATCAGCTCCGGGAGCGCAAGCTCGCCGCAAGCCATCGAAAAAGCCAATAATTTGGACAAACAGAGTTATATGGGGCTGGAAGATGTCTTTTTAGACACCAAGACCATCGCTCCCAATGGCAAATATATGTTGCTTGTTTTTGGCAAAAATGGTTGCTCGTATTGTGAATTGCTTAAGCAGGACATCAAGAAGCACAACACTCTCAAGGATTTCATTAAAGCCAATTACAGCGCGTATTACATCAATATCAGTTATTCTAAAATGCACAACTTTAGAGTAGGGGGAGCGCATAAAAATAAAGAATTTAAGCTCCCCACCTTCGAGCTAGCATCTATTTACGATGTGAGTTCTACACCCACCATTGTCTTTGCTAATCCTGACGGTAAAACTATCTACGAACTTCCCGGATACATGCCTTATAAACAATTCTTGGCGGTCTTAGAATTCGTGGGTAAGGGTTTATATAAAGGTATTAAAGATGACAAGGAGTTTACTAACAAGTTGCGTGCCTACATCTTAAAGCGCACTAGGGAGCTCAATGCGGCTTAAAGCACTTTTAAACTTCTTTTTGGGTTCGTTTTGGATGGCAATCCCGGTGATGATCACTTACGCCACCGCTTGCGCACTAGCAACCTTTGTAGAAAACGACTATGGCACGCCCGCAGCCCAAGCGGTGGTTTACCGCACTTGGTGGTTTAACGCCTTGCACGCTTACTTGCTTGTACTCATTGTCGGATCGCTCATTAGTTCTAGGGCTTTCCAGCGCAGGCGTTGGGTGAGTATCTTTTTCCATCTCTCCTTGGTGTTGATCATTGTGGGGGCTGGGGTAACGCGTTTCTTTGGCTTTGAGGCGACCATGCACATTCGTCAAAACACCACCAGCAATAGCATCACTACCAGCGACACCTATCTCAATATTCAGGTGCGCAAACCCAATACTCCCCCTTTACATTTCACGCTTAAAAGTGCGCTTTCTCCCTTTTCTAGACATCTCCCCACAGAAAAACTCGAGGTCTATGGCAAGCCCTTGATCTTAGAACCCTTGAGCGTGCGCAAACAAAGTGCTGATAAAAGGGATAACCACTCTCTTTTAACTCTCAAAGTTACCTATGAAGGACAGAGCCACACCTATGCCATCACAGGTGGGCCCGGGATTGAAAGCCAAGATGTGGAGGCAAATTTTCAAAATGTACAAATTGCCATTAATTGGGGAGTTACCACTAAAAAACTTCCCTTCATGCTCAAGCTCAAGCGCTTTGAGCTAGAACGCTATCCGGGGTCTATGAGCCCCTCTTCTTACGCCTCTGAGGTGGAGATTTTAGACACTAAAGGACAGCTCATCAAACCCTATCGCATTTTTATGAATCATGTCTTGGATTATGGAGGGTATCGCTTTTTTCAAACCTCTTACGATCGCGATGAAAAGGGCACTGTTCTCTCTGTCAACAAGGACCCGGGCAAATCCATCACCTACATCGGTTATGCTGGTTTAATTTTGGGAGCAATTGCGCTCCTTTTTGGTAGAAACGGGCGTTTTCAAAGATTATCGCTTTTTCTCAAATCCCAAAAGATCGCTGGGTTGTTGCTCGCCTGCGTGCTGGGGTTTGGAGGGGTGCATTTACGCGCTGAAACGGCCAAGATTGACATGCACGGGGGCAAAAGCGCCTCCACTCCCTTAAATGACATGGGTAAGGTTGCCCTAGAGAAAGAAAAGATCGCCTCGCGTAACGCCCTGATTATCCAACGCATGAAAAATCTCAAGGCGCATTCTAAGGGCAAATTGGGCAAGTTCCAACGCTTGCAAGTACAAGGCTTTGATGGACGAATCAAACCCTTAGACACTTTGAGCATGGATCTCATCCACAAAATCACCCACCATGATGGTTTTAAGGGCATGGACAATATCCAAGTGATGCTAGGCATGATGCTCTATCCGGATGATTACAAGAGTATCAAGATGATCTACACTTCCACATCCAAATTACGCCAACTCTTGGGTGTGCCCAAAAACCAAGCACGTGTCGCTTTCATTGACATCTTTGGACCCCATGGATATAAACTGCAAAACTATGTCGAAGAGATCAATCAAAAAGCCCCCAAAGATCGCGATGAATTCGATAAAGATGTGCTCAGAGTTGATGAGCGCGTCAACTGGGTGTACACCATTTTTAGCGGGGCAATTTTGAAAATCTTTCCCGAAAAAACCTCTAGTTCTTGGCTTTCTCCAGCAGATGCAATTAAAAACGCAGATTCCAATCTAGCCAAAGAAGCCACGCAATTTTTGCGCGCGTTGTTCGTGGGCTTTGATGCGGGGGTGGATTCTAACCAATGGACACAAGTCAACCAAACCTTAGACGCGCTAGGCGCTTACCAGCGCGCCCATAGCACTTTGGTTTTAAGCCCCTCCAAGGTCAACGCGGAGATCTTTTTAAACCATAGCAATTTCTTTAACATGCTCACTTTGCCCTATATCTTGCTAGGCTTGCTCTTGCTAGGGGTGGTGTTAGTGGCTACTTTTCAAAACAAGCCCCCTAGGGCTTGGGTGCATTGGGGTTTTTATGGCGTGTTAGCCCTTTTGGCTTTAGCCCACACGGCCGGACTCTTGTTGCGCTGGTATGTGAGTGCGCACTCACCATGGAGTAACGCCTATGAATCCATGCTCTATATCGCGTGGGCGGCTATCATCGCTGGACTCATTTTACGCTCTAATCTAGCCCTTTGCGCCTCTAGTTTTTTGGGGGGGATCGCGCTCTTTGTGGCGCATTTGGGCTTTATGGACCCCCAAATTGGTAATCTCGTACCTGTACTCAAATCCTATTGGCTCAATATTCATGTTTCTATTATCACGGCTAGCTATGGCTTTTTGGGCTTGTGCTTTATCTTGGGGATTCTCACTCTCTTGCTCTTTATGCTCAGAAGTCCCAAGCGCCCCAATATTGACACCACAATTTGCTCCTTAAGTGCGATCAACGAGATGAGCATGATTTTAGGGCTTTTGATGTTGAGTGTGGGCAATTTCTTGGGGGGCGTGTGGGCTAATGAATCTTGGGGGCGTTATTGGGGCTGGGATGCTAAAGAGACATGGGCGCTGATTTCTATTGCTGTCTATGCAGTGATCTTACATCTGCGCTTTTTGCGCTTTGAGTTTATGCCCTTTGTCTTTGCCAGCGCTAGCGTGGTGGGTTTTTATTCGATTTTGATGACTTATTTTGGGGTCAATTACTACCTCTCAGGCATGCATAGTTACGCCGCGGGCGACCCCCTGCCCATTCCTAGCTTTCTTTACTTTTTTGTGGTAGGTACGCTCATCCTCGTTGTGATGGCGGGTTGGAAACGCCAACTTGTGATGCCTAAGCTATAGGCTTATTAATCTTAAGTGGCTACAATAGTGCGTTTCAATTTTACTCTAAGGGAGACTTGATGGCGACTCGAAAAGAACATGATTTTATTGGCGAGATGGAGATTGATGATAGCGTCTACTATGGTATCCAAACCATGCGCGCGGTGGAGAATTTCAACATCACCCACGATCGCCTGCTCAATTACCCCATCTTTATCCGCTCTTTTGCACAGGTGAAAAAGGCCGCGGCTTTAGCCAATGCAGAATTAGGGCTCATTGATATTAAGATCAAAGATGCAATTTGTTATGCCTGCGATAAAATCATTGATGGGGAGTATCAAGATCAATTCGTGGTAGACATGATTCAAGGGGGTGCGGGCACAAGCACGAACATGAACATGAACGAAGTGATCGCCAATATTGCCTTAGAATATTTGGGACATAAAAAGGGCGAATATCAATATTGTCATCCCAACGACCATGTGAATCGTTCTCAATCCACCAACGACGCTTATCCCAGTGCGCTCAAGATCGCCATCTACGAACGCTTAGATCACATGACCCAAGTGCTGAAGCTCTTAAAAGATGCCTTTGCTAAAAAAGCTAAAGAATTTGCCCATGTGCTCAAAATGGGGCGCACCCAACTTCAAGATGCTGTGCCCATGACCTTAGGACAGGAATTTGAAACTTTTGTCTCTATGGTAGAAAAGGATATTCAACATATTTTGGACGCAAGGAACTGGACGCGTGTGATCAACTTAGGCGGTACAGCCATTGGTACGGGCATTAATTCCCACCCTGACTATAAGCATATCGTAGAAAAGAAGATTCAAGAGGTTACCGGTAGACCTTTCACCATCGCCCATGATCTCATTGAAGCCAGCCAAAGTACGGGTTCTTATGTGCAAGTGAGCGGTGCGCTCAAACGCGTGGCGATCAAACTCTCTAAAATCTGCAACGATCTACGTCTGTTGAGTTCAGGACCTAGGGCGGGCTTAAATGAAATTAATCTGCCCAAAATGCAACCGGGAAGCTCGATTATGCCCGGCAAGGTTAATCCGGTGATTCCAGAAGTGGTCAATCAAGTGTGCTTTTCTGTGATTGGCAATGACTTAGCCGTGGCAATGGCGGCTGAAGGGGGGCAGTTGCAACTCAATGTCTTTGAACCTGTGATCGCTTACAAACTCTTCCACTCTTTTGTGATGTTGAATCGCGCGATCCGCACTTTGGTAGAAAAATGCATCAATGGGATCACGGCAAATGAGAAAATCTGCCATGACTATGTCTTCAATAGTATTGGTATTGTAACCGCGCTCAACCCCCATATCGGGTACGAGAAATCCGCCTCCATCGCTAAAGAAGCCTTGGACACCGGTAAGTCTGTGCATGAAATCGTGCTAGAGCGCAAGTTGCTCACCAAAGAGCAACTGGCTGAAATCTTCCAACCTGAGAACATGTTAAGCCCCCATGTCTTCAAAAAACATAAAGACTAATCTTGCGTCGTGTTTTACTTATTTTAATGGGTAGCGTGTTGCTGGGCAATGCGCATGCAGGCGTGCGCCCGCGCATGCCTTCACCCCTACCTCCTGCAAAACAAATTGTTGTGCCTCTAGAACCCTGTAATGACGATTGTCTTAAAAAACTCTATGCACATGGACAGATATTTTCTTTCATGGCGCGTTATGTGCAGGGTTTTACAGCACAGCCCCCTAAAAATACGCATGACGCGCAACTTAAAGACAATTATGCGATCGCTAATGATATCATTAATCCAAGATCATCCTCTTCGGTTGTTCCTAAGAGCTTAGAGACAGAAGCAACTCAAAACTCTCCCTATAAAGTGGCACTTTTAGTCGCTAAAGATGTGGTAGGTAAGTATAGCAATACAGCAATTAACTCCATTTTAGCCTACCTATCACTCAAAGAACAAAATTTTATCTTTAAGGTTTTTGATAGTAGAAAGGAGGACCCGGAGAGCTTAAAGCAGACTTACCAACGCATTGTGAACGAGCGTTTCCCTTTTGTGATCGCCCTGCTTACTCAAGATGGAGTGCAGAATCTAATTAGCCAAACCCCTCTAAGCTTACCCACTATTGTTCCTAGTGTGCATAAGCACCAGTTACAATGGGTTGCAGACTTGCCCTTAACATTGAATTTTGGGGGGATTGATTTTGCCCAACAGATGAGCATGTTGGTGGGTTTGAGTCAGCACAAACCTCTAGTAATTTATAATGATGATAGCTTTAGGGGGGCGATGTTGGGCAAAAGTGTTCAAGATTTAGGCGCGCCTATTGTCTACCAAGACACAATTACTTTTAAAAAAGCTAGCAGTTTTTCTTTTGAGCTGCGTAGTCAAGCTAGATATTTTAAGAATGCTGTTGTGGTTCTCAATACTCCCATTGTTAAAACAGGTTTGTTGCTCTCGCAGATAGGTATGCTTTCTCGAGCCAAACGCCCCCAAATGTTGCTTTCATCGCAAATTAACTTTAACCTCTCTATGTTCATGCTTACCCAACCTAAAGACCGCCAACATTTTTATCTTGCCAGCGCTATAGGGCGAATCAACCCCTATCTAGAACAATATGCTTCTATTTTAGGAGTGAATCTTGCCTATGATTGGGTGGGCTATACTAGCGTGGACTCGTTGGAACATATGCTCACGCGTATTTATGGTGTTCAAGAACGCTATTTTGGCGAGCCTTTGGTAGATAGACAGATTGTCTATACAAACACCATCTATACTCCGAAGGGATTAAGCTTTGCTCCTATTTCCTTAACGCCCAGTATCCCTATTGCCCAACCCCCAATACCCATTATACTTGAAGAACAAAATGATGACGATGAAGAAGAATGAGAAGTGATTCCATGCAAGTACATTTAAAACACGCCACCCCATTGAGTTGTTGCTATGAAGCGATTCGCACTTGTTACCAGAGTTTTGCTTACAGCGATGGGGGCGGACGCAAGGATTTAGAGCTCATCGATCGCGTGGCAAACAAATACCGCCACAATTCTACCCTAGAGCATTTGTTTTACAATTTTGAAATTCTAGGCATCAGTCGGGCGTGCTTGCAAGAACTTGCGCGCCATAGAATGGCGAGCTTTTCAGTCAAGTCCAGCCGCTACACTTTGAGCGAACTCAAAAGCGAGGCGAGCTTTTTACCTCTAGATGCCAACAATCTAGCGCGCGCCCAAAAGTTTTTGGTTTTCACCGGAGTAGAAGCGGTCGATCACGCCAGCGTGCAGGCTTTAGAAAATTTGCGCTTGTTAGTGAGTAGCCATGTGAAAAACGATTACGCCAAATTTGCCATGCCTGAGAGCTACAAAACTTCTCTAGCCTTCAGCGTGAACGCGCGCAGTCTGCAAAATTTTCTCTCTTTGCGCACGGATTCTAAAGCCCTTTGGGAGATTCGCCAACTTGCCTTTTCTCTCTATGACGCTCTGCCCCAAGATCACCAATATCTCTTCAACGCGTGCTTGAAGGATTCGCGCTGAAACTATACCTCGTTGACACCTTTAGTCTGCTCTTTAAGTTTTACTACCATCTGCAGGATTTACGCACTGCAGCGGGCACAAACACGGCATGGTTAAGCGCTTTTGTACGGGTTGTACAACAAGTCTATAAACTCAAAGGGGATCATGTAGTTTTTGCCCTAGAGAGCAAGGAGAACAAGCGCAAAAGCCTCTGTTCTACCTATAAGGCAAAGCGCATCGCCCCCCCCGGATTAGAGGATCAGCTGCCCATTATTTTGGAGTGGATGGAGAAAATGGGGCTAGATGTCTTTAGTGTGGCAGGGTATGAAAGCGATGATGTGATCGCAAGCTTGTGCAGTGTTTTTGCCCATGCACAGGTGCGGATTTTGAGCGCGGATAAGGATTTTTATCAATTAGTCAGCCCGCGCGTTTTTCTATGCGATCCAAGCACCCATGCCCTTAAAGGTGTAGAAGAATGTCTAGAAAAATACGGCATTTATCCCCACCAATTTGTAGACTATCAGGGCTTGATTGGGGATAGCAGCGATGGCTACAAGGGGGTGGAGGGCATTGGACCCACCTATGGGGCTAAACTCATCCAAGCCTTTGGGACTTTAGAAAATCTCTACCACACCCTAGAGACCAAAGGGATCACACAGCCCAAACTTCCTGCTAAATTGCAACACGCGCTTTTAAGGGATAAAGAGCAGGCGTTTTTGAGCCGCCAGCTTGCCACTTTGCACACCACACTTTTTAGCCAGCCCCCCACCTTACAACCCTTGCCCCAAGAAAACCCCCTATTGCGCATCACAGACGCTCTGCAACATTACGAAATGTTCGCCCTGCTCAAGCAAATCAACCCCACCCCCAAAA
>NZ_FZMF01000023.1 GCF_900197685.1 Helicobacter baculiformis
ATGAGTATGTCTGCAATAACATAGGTGGCTTTAAATGATTAGGAGGAGATAGGTAGAAAACCAAACCTCCCCCGCAGAATTTGAGAAGCGCTAGAAGTTCCCTCCTCCTTTCTAAATACTACTCGTGATGTTCACCTTCTTTTTCTTGTTTCACTTCTTTATGTTCCTCTTTGTGCTCTTCAGACTTGGTAGCTTTTGCTTTATGTTCTTCAGATTTAGCACCCTCTTTGTGTTCATGTTTTACACCGTGATGCCCGTGCTTACCTTCTCCTCCATGCTTGCTGGCGTGCTTTTTAGCATGTCTATGAGGACACAAGAGTTCGCGTTTCTTAGTCTTGCACACTTCCACATCCAGCCCCATATCAACCAACTCTTTATGTTGATGGTCTTTCTTTTTCTCCTCTAAGGCTTCAGCCACCTCTTTGCGTAATGCTGCAAAATCTTTGGCGCTCATTTTAGCCAGATTTGTCCTATAAGCCTTATTTACTTGTGCTTTAAAATTCAACTTGGCTTTGCTGCCCTTAATCTCCTTAAGACGCTTATCAAACTCTACCTGATAGTCTAAAACCTCTTCAGCGCTGTGTAGAGTACCTGCCAATTTTACAAAATCCTTATTGCTCATGCTAGCATAATCTTCCTCTGCGTGAGCCACGCCCAAAGCCAACGCTCCCATTACCACAAGACCTAAAAACCGACGCATAAAAAACCCTTTCTTGACCGAAATTTTACTAAAAACGAGTGGTATTCTATCTAATTTTGAGTAAATTTGAGCTTAACATTTTCAAAATGGTCAAGATTTTAAAATTTTACTAAGAGCTGTAAAGATGGTACCAAAAGTCGGACTCGAACCGACACGAGGTTGCCCTCACCAGATTTTGAGTCTAGCGTGTCTACCAATTCCACCATTTTGGCTTGCGAACCCTGAAGATCATGGTGCACTGGGCGAGAGTTGAACTCGCACGAGTTGCCTCACCACCCCCTCAAGATGGCGTGTCTACCAATTCCACCACCAGTGCAAACCCCCCCCTTTTTTTTCACAAGGTTACGCCAAAAACGGATTACTATAAACCGCAATGATAGCAAAAACCAATGTATAGATAACTTGCGCTTCAATCATCGCCATGGCGATAAACATGGTTGTCAAGAGTTTTCCACCTACTCCCGGGTTACGAGCTGTGCCTGTAATCGCTGCAGCAGCAGCATTACCCATCCCAATAGCCCCCCCGCAAGCAGCTACCCCCAAACCTACGACAGCTCCCACAATCGAATAAGATTTAATCATATCTAATCCGCTCATGTCTGCCCCAAAAGCCAGCCCAACCATCCCCAAAAAGAAAAGCGCAAAAAACCTCATGCGTCACTCCATATCATTAGAATATTGCTACCTGCAAAACTCTATTATGGCATGGTCAAGCTTAATTTTCAAGCCAAAATGACATCTATTTTGCCACTAGAATCATGGATTGCACTGATCTTACATTGCAGGCGTGCGCTCTCCTGCAAGGCGTCTGCTGAAAGTCCATGTTTTTCCAAACAACTCTTATGTAAAAGTGCATCACCTCCTCGTGGCAGGCGCACAAATACCCCAAAATCTGCAATCTTTTTCACCTCTACCTCGAGCACCTCATCTAAGCAATAAGGTTGAACCTGTATGAGCTCTAAGATGTAGTTTTTTGCCTTGATCGCATCTTCAGCCTGGTTGCTAGTAATATGTACCGCACCACTGTGCTTATCTAGATCGATAAGCACGCCAAAACGCTCGATAATCTCTTTAATTGTCCTGCCCCCTGCTCCAATAATAGTTGCGATTTTTTTAGCGGGTACAAAAAAACTTTCCACGGCTGGTAAAGCTCGCACATTGGGCACGATGGTATTTTTAGCGCGTTGCATGGGCTCTAAAATACACTCTCTTGCCCCCTTTGCCTGCTTTAAAATCTTTTCAAAGAGCTCTAAAGAGATCCCCTGTGTCTTGGTGTCCATCTGCATGGCTACCACACCCTGCGCACTACCTGCAATTTTGAAATCCATATCTCCTTGCATGTCCTCTAACGCACTAATGTCGCTCAAGATCGCATGTTCTTCTCCCTCAACAATAAGTCCCATCGCCACACCTGCAATCAAGGCGCGTACTTCTATTCCGCTCGCACACAACGCTAAAGACCCTCCGCACACACTTGCCATAGAACTTGAACCATTAGATTCTAAAATTTCTGAGACAAGGCGGATAGTTTGTTCTTTATTAGGAAGTGAACCTTGCAAAGCGCGTTTAGCTAAATGTCCATGCCCTAATTCACGCCGACTAGGTGCACCTAAAGGGGCGCTTTCTCCTACACTAAAAGGCAAAAAATTATAGTCAAACATGAAGCGTTCTTTTAAGGGAGTTTTGCTATCCAAACTCTCGTGTAATCTAGCATCATTTGCCCCTCCTAAAGTACATACTACTAACGCTTGGGTATGTCCGCGTGTAAAGAGAATAGAGCCATGGCAATGAGGTAGAAGGTTGGTTTCTATTTCTATAGGACGGATATCGGTATAGCCACGCCCATCGGGGCGAATCTTCGTGTGTAGAATTTGTTGGCGAATCATGCGGCGCGTGTAGTGTTCTAACACGCGCTGAATATGTTCTAGGGCATAGAAATGCCCATCCTCTTGCAATGTGTTTAAGATATATTGGGCTAAGTTGAAAAAATCTGCTTGCCTTTCACTTTTGGCCATCTGTGCCATTACTTCTAGCACTTGGACATGGAAACTTTCTTCGATTAGGGTTTCTAATTGTGTATCCTGTGGAACGGGCATATTTAAAACGAGGTTAAAGGGTTTCCTGTAGGGCGTAAGGTCTTTAGCATATTGCATACATGTTTGCCGGATATGTTTGTGTGCGCGCGCTAAAATCTCTAAGAGATCCGCTTCTGCAAGACTCTCTTGAGCGCACATTTCCACCATCAACAAGGCATCTTTCGTGCCGGAGATATAAAGATCTAGACTACTCTTTTGCAATTCTGAGACATTAGGATTAAGGATAATTTCATCGGCAATTTTTGCGATGCGCACTGCGCTAACATTCTCTTCCATACCAATATTAGCAAGATAGAGGGCGTTAGCAGCCGCGTGCAAGGCGCATACCTGTAAATCGCTTTGTTGATCATGGCTGAGTACTAACAAGGTGATTTGCGTGGGATAAGCATAGTGTTTAGGAAATAGGGGGCGCAAGGTGCGATCGATTAGACGTGAAGTCAAGGTTTCAAATTCGCTAAGCTTGCCTTCGCGTTTGTTGAACCCCCCCGGGATACGCCCAATGGCATAAGCGCGTTGGCTAAATTGTACGCTTAGGGGTAAAAAATCTCCCTCTGCAGGACTTTTATCTACCATAACGCTGGCTAAAATGACACAACCCTGATAAGTGTACCAAAGCGCGCTGGTCGCTTGTTTGGCAACATAATCTAGTTTATATTCCTCGTGATTGGTGTTAATAATCATAGATCTCCTTAGTAGTTTTCATAGAGGCTTCAAAAATACGCTCAATTTGTGCCAGATCAAGTTCTGGAGGTTGCTTGTAGTAGTGCGCAATGTTCACAAAGTGTTCAGGGCGGTACACGCTCACAACTCCATCGCAAATGAGACTTAAAGCCTCTTCAACAGCCTTAGGCACGATGGGGGTGAGCACTACAATGCTTCTAGCGTGTTTATCCATACAGGTTTGAATTGCTAAGCCTGCTGTGATTCCTGTCTCAATGCCATAATCTACAATGAAGACATTTTTATGCGCCAAAGATTTGAGTAAATTACCTTTGCGAAATTTATAAATCTTAGAAAGTATCTCTTCTTCATAAACCCGCTTAGCCTCTCCGTACACATAATCTAAGCTAATTTCAAAGGCATGGATTAAGTTCTGGTGCATCATAATATCCATGCTCTCGCTCACTAAAGCGATCTCGCATTCACGATTTAAAGGCGCATAAATAGAGCCACTAAAGAGCAAATCCAAATCTGCATGTAACTTTGTTGCGAGGGCGTGGGCAAATTGCAAGCCTTTAAGGCTAGTGGCTAGCATGATTGCGTTACTGGTATCTAAGTGGCGCACAAGCGCTTCATTAATAAGTTTATATAAAGCATCTTGATGGTTTTCAAAAAAGACTTGACTCATTGCTTCAGTTGGCGGTAAGTGATATTTGCTTTAGTGATAGGTGAGAAATCTAGTTCCAACTTCACATAGTTATTTTCATAAATTTTGAGTGGATCATCAGGATTGCTGGTGAGTACAGGGCGACGGCGGTTGACGAATTTAAGCCCAATCCCAAAACAACGCACTTTTTTAAAAATTCCAATATCCCAGTTTAATACAACATTATTTTTAATGTCATAACCAATAGAACTAGTCAAAGAAAACCATCTAAAGTCATTGCTAAAGCCGGCTTTAAGGTAATTGGAGCTGTTTTCGACAATCTTGTTAATCCCGTTATCATTAAAATTAGATTTGAGGTAGTAGGAAATGTTGGCATTAAGGAACTTATAATTGTAGTTGGCGTTAATAGAGACCTCATCTAGGCTGTTATAGTACCATGAGTAAAACAGTGTGCCATAAATATTTAGTCCCTTGAGAGGCGAGAAACCTAGTTTAGTTTCCATAGGCATGCGCAAAAAAGAGACCTGATCATTAAAATCTAGAGATTGAGAGATACGCCAGTAAAAAAGTTCCTGCCCATTGATTCCGTAGAGATATTGGGTAAGATTCAAGCTAAGTTGTTTGCTAGAGGGGTTACGTTCAATAATGGCAGAGGGATTCCACACCGAATCGTAAATCTGCCCGCGATAATCATAGTCGCTCAAGGTGTTGGAAGTAAAATCGTTACGCGCCTGTGCACTGAGTACATACATTTGGTCATTGAATAAGCCATTGGCAAAGCTATAATAAGTTCCCTGCAGAACGGCTTCCAATTGGATGGTGTGGAGTAATTTATTGTATTCGCGCGCTAAATCGGTGTTGAGGTAGAGAGCGTAGGCACTAGAAAAATAATTTCCATAACTCCTAGAAACTCCTTCAATGCTGGGAATATAACTATTTTTAGTGTTGCCTACGACCACATTGCTAAAATTGACACTATTCCACAGCCCTATAGAGAGATATTTTTTGAAAAGTGAAAATTGTAGCCCTAGCGGAACTTTGATTGTATTCTGTACATAGCCATAACCCACTTGACGCACGATGTCATGGAATTGATAATCTAAGGAATAAAGCAGATGCTTCCACCCTAGTGGAGCTAGGTACTTGTGGTATTGCAAGCTGGGCAAAGATTGGAAGGTGCGATCGTTGTTAATTTTATTCAAGTTAAGGAAGTATTTAAGATTAAAACCATAGTAATGGTTATTGGTTTGAATATAGTAGTTACCCCGCGACATGTGCGTAGCATCGGTGATGCGTTGGTTAACTTTTTCAAAACGCACATAATCAAGATCATTCATGTAGAGGAAATCTAAGTAATAGGCGTTGTCCAAATTGGATTTGAGTCCAAAGTATTTTTGGAATGCCTGACGGCTAGCACTGAGCGTTTCAAATCCAAAGACATTTTGGTTACGCAAGTCGTATTTTTTGGTGTAGTAATCGTAGTTGCGGAAGTAGCGCGTGTTGAAGAGAAATTTATCCTGATGAGAATTGACCATTCTAAATTCAAAATTGAGCCCTAAACCTCTTTTAGAGCGGATTTGAGGGGCTAAGGTGATATCCCATGAATCTTTAGGAGCAATGTAGATGGGTTGCAAATAAATGAAACCTGCTAAGTTAGAAGTGCCAAATTCTGGATACAAGAGTCCGCTGGTACGCTTGGTGCTTGTGGAAGTGAAGGCGTAGGGCAGGTAGAGAATGGGAATATTGCCTAAATAAATCTTAGGATTCCACAAGGAAAGATGGGATTTGTCAGCGTTAAAACGCCCAGAGCTTGCATTGACATGCCAAATAGGGTTTTCAACGCTACAGCCTGAAGCCGTGAGGTTTTTGATGTAATACTTGTTCTGTTTGGCATGTGCAATGTCTGCGCTGATCCACATGCCACTCACGCTATCTTGCACATAAAAAGGAAAGATAAGTTCGTATTTTTGATTTAATTGGACTTTAATATGCTCAGCACGCACTAAGAGTCCTTCTCCGCGATAAATCTTGACATTTCCATCAAGAGTGGCTTCTTTTTTTTGGGTATCATAAGAGATGCGATCGGCTAAAATATAAACATCGTAATTGAGTAGGATTGCATGCCCAGTCGCGGTAACAATATGATTTTTAGCATCCACACGATCGGCTAAAAGCTCAAAGATCTTATGGTTTTTCTTGTCAAATTTCTGCACAGCAACCTGTTGCTTGGCTTGGGCAACCACCAAAAATAGCCATCCTAGAAGGAACAACCACCAGCGCATTCATTTAGTCATGATCACTAAAGTCTTGGCATGGTGATCATGAAAAACACGCTGAAACTTATCCCTAGCAAGGTAGACGAAGGGGCATAAAAGAGCAAGCTCTTTGAGAGCACAGCGCTTAAGGCGTTCGGTCCATATGGGGTTATCTAAACTCTTCAAACTCACCACGCGCAAATGAAACACAATCTTACCAATGCTCACCCCAAAGCCCCCCATAGACAAACATTCATAGAGCACATGCAAGAACGCATAAAGCAATACATAACGCAAAACCATATGGGCTTTGAGCACAAAACCCAAATTCAAAGCATCCAACCAACGTGTGTTAAAATCCCATGCCACAAGCCCCACTAAAAGCATATCCACCCCATAAGCTCCCACTCTACACCACCAAGGCGGTAGGACAAGGCGCTCCTTATAGAAAATTTCCTCTAGTTTATACGACTCCAAACCTACGATCCGTGTCAGCTTCCAATATCTTCTCTAAACTGCATGCCTTCAAATTGCACCTTGCCCACAAGTTCATAAGCATGTTCTCTAGCTTCATTTAAGGATTTGCCCACACCCACACACACCCCAACACGCCCTCCAGAAACCAAAAAGACTCCGTTTTCTTGCGTGATACCCCCCAAATCCAAATGTCCTTTTTTTTCATCGATAGGATCGATATAAACACTCTGCCCTCCGCAGACTTGGTAGGGATAGTCTTTAGAGGCAAGCACCACACCTAAACAATGTTGGGAATGCAATTCTAAGGACAAATCTTGAAGCTTGTCTTCTAAAGTTGCCAAACACAAATCTAGAAGGGGTGTTTTGAGCAAGGGCAGAAGCACTCCGCACTCTGGGTCGCCAAAGCGTACATTATATTCCAACAAGTAAGGTTCTAACACACCTTGTACCTCTACGACCATTACCCCCGCATAAAGCACCCCTATAAAAGGCTTATTCTGCTCCACCATCGCTTTTAAAATAGGTGCGATAATTTTTGTAGCGATTTTATGTTGTAAAGTCTGATTGCATAGATTGGCAGGGGCGAATGCACCCATACCTCCCGTATTAGGTCCATCACCTGAAAGCTGCTTATAAGGTTGTGAGGGGGGCAAAAGAAGGTAATTTTGTTGGTTTGCTAGCGCGCAAATGGAGAGTTCAAAGCCGGGCAAAAACTGCTCTAGCACAACTTTTTGTTGCTGTTTCTCATGAAAAAGGTGTTCTAAAGCTTGGATCCCTTCTTTTTCATTCTGAGCAATAACCACACCTTTGCTTTGACATAAGCCATCAGCTTTGATCACGATTGGGTAATCACTCTGCGCTAATTGTATGCACGCTTGTTCATAGCTAGAAGCGACCCTATAGGGCGCGGTGGGAATATCATATTTTTGGGCTAATTCTTTGGCAAAGCTCTTGGAGCTCTCTAGCAAGCTAGCTTGTTGGCTAGGTCCAAAAACTTTAATATGTGCATCGGTCAGCGCATCGCTCAAGCCTTCCACCAACGGGGCTTCAGGCCCAATCACCACCAAATCCATCTTTTTATCCAGCGCAAAGGCTACTAATTGGGTATGATCGTGATAAGGTACATTTACTCCGATGCTCTGTGTTCCCCCATTCCCGGGGCAAAAATAGATATCACCCACGCGCGTATCTTCTCTAAACTTGCGCCCTAAAGCATATTCTCTAGCCCCACCCCCTACAATCAAAATTTTTTTCTTCATTCAAACCCTATTTAAATTCACCCAAACGAGCGTTACTATGTTGCGTAGTTCAGTAGAGCTACGAAATCGACCAGGAGGGCTCTCTTAGGTGGCAGATTCACGAGCTTTTAAGCTTCCTGAAAACACCAAATCACACAAAAGCCACTACGGCTAGTCTTTCTAAGATGTATAAAAGAACTTACCAAAAGTAGAAACACGCATCGTCCAGGCTAAATTTGGCAAGCCATTGTACTTTAATTTAGCTTAGAGCGTAATAGTGGTTGTGCTAAAGTTGGTGTAGAAGACTTGCGCGATAGTTTGAGGGGCGAAGCGCACATATTTTTTTTGGGTATGGTCGATACGCACCCTTAACGCTTGTTTGCTTGGGTTTGGGTATGTGAGTTTAGCTAAGAGAGTGCAGGCTTTATACAATAAGCTTTGTGAGGGGGTATGTGGGTGAGAAAAAATTACCATATGCGCCCCGGGCTGGTCCTGAACATGTGCCCAAATATCGCGCGCACGCGCCATTTTAAGAATTTCCCGGTTTTCCTTTTGGTTACGCCCGATTAACACCCGTACCCCCTCAATTTCAAAACTCTCTAGGTGTGCATCTTGGACGCTGTGGCGTATACTTTTAGTGCGCAAAGGTCTTAGATCTTCTAAACGCGCACTCTCTAAAAATGTTAGCTTAGCCTGCAAAAAGGTGATCTTGGAGAGGATATTTTCCACTTGTAACGCAATGTGGTTAGCCCGTTGCACACTCTTTTTTGCCATCTTAAAAAGTTTATCTGCCGCGTCGCTCAAGGTGCGCGCATGAGGAGGTAAGAGAATATGCTGATCCTCCAAATACAATTCTTTAGCATAAACTAGCCTAGGGTCTAAATGGTGCAAGTGTGCCAAGATTAAGCTAGCGTGTTTGCGTTGTTGTGTGGAGTCCTCTAAGAGTTGTGTCGCGCTGGGCAAATCTCTTAGACGCATGCGCAACATCTGCTCTTTTTTAACCCAAATGCGCCTTAAATGTATCTTTTGTTGCTCCAAAGCTTGCGCGCTGACGCGTGTGTGTAAGGTATTGAGTGCGTCTAAAAGATCCTGTTCTGGCATGGGCTCTAGGGGGGGGCGTGCAAAGGGGAGTTTGCGCAGAGGGATTAAAGCTTGGGTTTTGATCACAGGGCGGTAACTCTGTTGTGCGCTGATAAAGTGCAAAGCTTCTAATACGCATCCTTGCGCATCTAATAAAATGGCGTTGCTATGCCTGCCCGTAAACTCTAGTTGCAAAAACGCATGGGTTTTTTTATAGCTGCATGCACATTCTAGAGCGATCTTTAAGATTCGATCATCATTCTCCAAAGTAGCGTCCAAAATCTTAGCATTTGAGGCATATTTTTCTAGCGCAAGATTAAGTGGGGTTTTAGGATAGTTGGCATGAGGTGATGCCTCTATATAGAGGTAACTTTGCGCCCTATGCATGCATGCCTTAAAGCAGTAGCGAGGTGTATCCAGCACAAATACATGCTGATGGGCACGGATAGTGATTTTTGTCTGCCGTTTTAAGAGTAGTGCCACATGGTGTAAAAGTGCGTAACTAATCATGGGAGTTTAAGTTTCATTTTAGCATAAGCGAGAGCCTCTTCCCCCAAGTTGGCATCTACCATGCGTGCAATTTCTAGCACTTGCTCATGCTTGTTGAGTAATTTAATCTGAGCTTGCTGGGCGGTTTGATAAACTAAGAAATGACGATCGGCTAGACTGGGAAGATGGGGAGCGTGTGAAATGGCAATGACTTGGTGGTGTATGCTTAATTCTTTGAGGATTTGCGCCACGCTTGCGCTCTCCTGTCCGCTCAAGTTGGCATCTAACTCGTCAATCAAGAGGGTCTGAGCAGGGAGACTAGGGTGTTGGCGTTGGGTTTGCAGGGCTAGTAGAGCTAAGCGTAGTCGGTTACACTCACCTGCACTCCAATGCGCACTTTTACCCAAGAGCAAGCGTACATTCTCTAACCCATGCGCGCATAAAGGTATTGCCTCTAAAGATAGATGGGGGGTTTTGAGCAAGAGGGGAGCGGTATAATTCTCTAGCATGGTTTGCATGATGCTTAGATGAGCTTGGCGCTCCTGTTTGAGCTGTAAGCCTAAACGCACGCATGCACGCTCGCATTCTTGCAAGCGCTCTTGCGCATTTCTTAAGTGTTTGTCATGCGCACAATAACGCTGGTAGTCTTGTGATAAAGCGTCTCTTTTGGCGCGTGCCTGTGCCTCGCCCCCATATTTGCGTACGATATGTCCCAATTGACTTATTTCATCAAGCAACTTTTCCATGTCGACATGTTCAAGTTCTTCAAGGGTGAACATTTGATTCAGTAAGAGATTTCTAGCCTCTTCTAAGTGATCTTTGAGCGCTTCCCTAAACTCAAGAGAAGCATCCGTACACAAAAGAGCTTTATGAATGTGTTCGCTCCATTCCAAAGCATTTAAGCCCTCTTTAATGGAAATGCTATGTTTTTCTCTACTCTGGTATTGGCTTTTCAAAGCTTCCAAGCGTGCATACGCTCCCTCTTCTAAATCTACACTTTGCAATTTAGCCAGTTCAAAACGCGTCATTTCCTTGAGCATGTCTAGTCCAGAGGTTTCTTCTTGCAACTTTTCCAAGTGCGCACGGGCGTGGGCGTAGCAGCTATAACTTTCCTGAAAATCCTGACACAATTGAGGGTCTAAAAAGCCATCCAAAATATCTAACAAGAGACGAGAATCAAAAGTATGGATGTGACTGGAGATATGCCATAAATGAGGCATGAAGTAAACTTGTAATTTTTTTTTGCTCAAGGGTGCGCCATCATGTGTGCAACGCGCCTTTTTGTCCTTTTCAATACGAATGACATGAGGGGTGTTATGAAGTTGGTAGCGCATTTCTAAAAACTTAGCGCGCAACGGCGCTAGCCCCACACTGGCTAAAATGCACCCCAGTAGCACGCTCTTCCCACTTCCACTAGCCCCGCTGATGACATTTAAGTGTGGACTCAAACACAAAGAAACTTCTTCAAAGACGACACCATGTTTAATGATCACTTGCTCTATCATGGGTTTATGCTACTAAAACCAAGTTTAAACATACCCGCCCCCCCAAGAGAACTTTTCGCGCAACACTTGAAAATAATCCCGCTCTAGGGGTTGGAGCAAAGTTGCCTGTTCGATAGCTTGTTGCAAATGTAGCTCTTGGTTAGGACGCATCAAGTGATGACTTTGCCCATCGACAACAACCATGCAAGATTTTTGGGTTTTAATGCTTAGTTGGGCATGTGCGCCCAAGATCAGCGGGCGCTGTGTGAGCGAATGAGGAGCAATAGGGGTTAGTAAGATGTTTTGACACAAGGGGTGTACCACACTTCCACCTACACTAATGTTGTAAGCACTTGAACCCAAAGGTGTGGCAACAATCAAGCCGTCTACCTGATACACATTAGCCAAAGTACCCTCTACAAAAAGCTGTAATTCCAAGATTCCATAAACATCTTTTCTAGTTACCACAATATCATTGGCGCACACAAAGCGGGTATGCTCTTGATCTTGTAGCCATGCTTCTAGCATAAGATGTTTTTCTATGCGGTAAAAGCCATTTTTGAGCGCGCGCAAAAAATCCAATGCGCCTGCTAAATTGGTCGCGGTTAAAAAACCCAAATTGCCCACATGCACCCCAAAGCACGCCGCTCCACTGCGCAATGCCCCCAAGAGCGTGCCATCACCCCCAAGACAGAGTAAAACCCCTCCGGGCTGGGGTGAAAAATCATAAAGCATCCCTGCTTCTTGCAATGCTTGCTCTAGAGCATGTAAAGAATCCGGAGGCGTTAAAGGCTTGAGGATCACATGGACATGTTCAATAGGGGGGTTTGGGGACATCATCACAAAACTAACTAACTTTCAAAACCCTTAAGTGAAAGCCCCAAGAGGCGAACCCCTCAGGGCTAAAAGGAGGGGGAATTCCATTATAGCGCATGAAATCTAAATTATAACTTAAAAGGCATAACGCATGCCCACATTGCCAGTAATATTGATGTCTTGGTAATCTAGTCCAAAGCGCGCACCAATACCCGCGTTGATGTAGAGCGCTTTCCATAAGCGTATCTCTCCGCCCGTAGTTAGAGCCATAAAAGTGTTGTAAAGTCCGCCATTGCGGTAACTCAAAGTATTGTCGCCGATAAAACGCACCAATTTATCCCCCATAGAATGCACAAAGAGGTCGCGCCCAATATCGGCAATGACAAAATAATAAGAATTTTTGCCAAAATAATGGCGACTCTCTAGAGCAAGATTGAGAGTTACAACAGATTTTTTATTAGGATCGGCATTGGCTCTAAAGCGGTTATAGGTAGGGTTGTCCATCGTACCTTGCAAACCAGAAAGTCCAATGTAATAGTAACGCAAGGCAATCTGAGGTTTGAGGACGACGCTTTTGTTTTTAAAGAAGAAGTCATAGCCGTAGTTCGCCCCTATATTGGTGGTCCAGGTGTTGTAATCATACTGCTGGTTGATGATGGAGAGGAGTGGGTCGGTAGCACTGATATAGGTCTTGTTGTAGCCCCATGTCTCGCTCGCACTCAAAGTGATCTCGCTTCGTTTGACGAAAGCGCGGCTATAAAGTCCAATATTGATATTATTGCTATTGGAATTAGCAATATTACCGTGGAAACCGCTATAGCCATAGGCAGCGTATCCCCCCACAATCACACCTTTAACAAAACGATCGTAACCGACATTAATTCCATAGAGTGTGCCCGTGCCTCCTGCTACAAAGCTAGCCCCCCCTACGCCCTGCATCCAAAGATTATTTTTGAGTGTATCTCTTTGAGAGTACTTTAAGATCACATCCATCGCATTGGGCACAGCGCTAGCAAATTTCTTACCCTTAAGACTTTCTAGCATGTCTGCAAAAGTGGGAGTATTGGGGGTAAAATTAGAAAGTTTAGCCAAACGACTCATTTGCTGGGTATAAACATTAATTTGTAAAATGTCTGCAGAATTGCTTTTAAGTGTGGGGCTAGCGATAAGATCAATGCTATTAGAAATATCCTTAGCGATTTTTACGAGATCTGCCACCGAGTGATCTTCAAGATAATAGGGGGCAAACAAGGGGGTGTTTTTGGTGTCTATAAGCAAGGCTTTAAGCCATTGCATAACCCTAGCTCCCCCCGCATTGTAAATTGCATCAACGCTCTGCTGCCCTTGAATTTGGGCGATATACTGCTGGATTGTGGGCACATTGACGGAGAGAGGGTCTGTGATACCCACCTGCATTTTATTATAAGCGATGGAGGTCGTGATGGTCTGATTTTGTGCATCCGTGTAACTCACGCTTAACCCATCATCGCTAATGGTAACGGGTTTGCCATTGTAAGTTAAACCCGTGCCTTGTGCATTGAGTTTCATACTCTTCCCATCAATGTCTAGATAGGTGTAGAGGGTAAGGTAATCTTGCCAACTATTAGGATTAAAGGCTTGCCCTACAAGAGAATAGCGTATCCATTTACCCGCATTGATGAGCGTATAAACCCCGTTTGTAGACAAGCTGATTTGAGAGGACTGTGTTTGAGGAGTAGGGGTGGATGCAGTGGTCATTGTTGTTGCAGGCGTTGGTGTGGTTGGTTTCGAGTTGGGTGTAGAACTTGATGTGGATGCACTGGTGCTAGCAGGAGCTGTAGTGTGAAGAGTGAAAGAGGTTGCGCTAGTGGGCATGAGAGTGGCTATTCCAGAAACATTAATAAAGGACACACTCATATTCTTGGCATCGCTGTTAAAGGTTAGAGCGCTAGCCGCGCTAGAAAAATTCCCTCCAACTTGGATGCTCTGAGGACCTGTTGTAAGCGTTGATCCGAAGTAAAGGGTAAAGTTTTGCGCAATATTAGCCACTTGACTAGAGGTGTTGTTAAAGGCTGTGGCAATCCCTAGATTATTCGCGCTTAAAGTGCTTTGTGCGCCTAAATTCAGAGTGCCAATCGTGGTGTTATTAGTTACCCTTGAAAGATTGACACTCCCTCCTGCGCTGGCATCTATCGTGCCTAAAAAGCTAAAATTTTGTGCACTCACTCCTAAACTTTCATAGGAATTTGTCAAGGTGATTGTGCCTTTTTGTACGCTGATATTATTAAACTGCGCGTTAATGTCTAAACCATTGCTTGCGTTAAGTGCGCTTATATCGATATTGGAAGTCTTATTGGAGAAGAAGTTAAGCGTACCTTGAGAATTAGTAAAGTTAATAGTGTTGGTACCATAAAAGATAATTTGGTTGCCCGCCACAAAATCCAAAGATCCGCCTGTAGCGTTGTTAAATGTGCTATTGCTCACCAAAACATCATGATTTGCTAGGAAGTTAAAGTAACCCTTCTGCCAAAAGGCACTCAAGCCTTTAGGGGCTAGCAAAGAGCCCATGCCCACCTTTTTAAGCGCATCTTGCAAGGATTGGGGGAGCACGCTTCCTAGTCCATTTGCCCAAATTCCCTCTAAACCCTTGCCTTGCATCAGAGCGTCGATGACTTTTGCTACATCTTGTTGTTGTTGTAAATCCTGAAGGGTTTTTGTAGCGCCCGCGCCAAAGATTTGATCAATGATTTTAGTTCCCACATTTCCTAAGGTATTGGTGAGGGCTTGTGAGGGATGGATAGCATCTTGAACGGCAACTTGAATCAGTTCACTTAAGATCTGAGGACCTAGCCATGAGAGGGTTTTGTTAATAAGATCAGCGTTGGTCATCAATCCCTCAAAAATCTTACCAAAGGTGTTATTTTCTAGAAAGTTTTTGAGCGCAACTTCTCCTTGTGGGGTGTTAGGAAAATTAAGCATCTGCTTGACGTCCATATGCGACATGGGCGAAAGCGCGTTGATAAGATTGAGTAGAGTACGCGGACCAAAAATCCCATTTGCAAGGTCCTGGACAATTTTAGCCCCTCCTAAGGGTAATTGCTTGTTAATTTCATTATAAATCGCCTGTCGCTGCTGCTCGCTTAGACTATAAATTAACCCCCCATTTCCCAACACAGAACTCACGGTTTTCGTGCTCAAAATATTTTTAATCACGGTTTCCATGCCGGGCAATTGCAAGAGCGCACCCATATCCTGTGCGGTTAGAAAATCGCTCAATTTAAGATTTTTAAGTTTATCGCCCAAATCCTTGATCAAGGGTGCAGGTAAAGAATCCTTAATGCCATTGGGGATCAAATTAGGAACAATGTTAGCCCCGGAAGCCTGTTGGTAGATGTACTGCCCCAACATTTGAGCCAAACCCTGTTGCCCTAAGAGTTTTTCAAGTCCACCCTGCCCCAAGAGAGTAAAGATTTGATCGGTACCTTCTGCGCTGATAGTAGCCCCGTTGAGGGTTAAATCAGTCGCGCTATTAAAGGTAACATTCGCACTCCCCCCCATACCCCACGCGTTACCACTTCCCACGGTTCCAGTGATATAAATGTCTTTGGCATTAAATTGGGCTTGGATGTAACCCATAGCTGTGGAAGTAGAGTCAAGCAACTGCCCTAAATTCGTGCTTCTTAGAGCTTGACAGCCCGCATCGGTGGGGGCACAAGCGCTTGTGTAACCATTTCCACCAAACCACACGGTACTTGTGCTCCCGGTTTGCCCGGCTTGGGGCGCACCCACGACAAGCGTGCCATTTTTGAAGGTTTGGTTGATTTGGCTACTGAGTCCATTGATAAAATTTAAAAGCTGAGTCTGCTGTTCATTAGTGAGACTGATTCCAGAATTCTCTAGGGCTTGGATGGCTTTAGCCGGATCGCTTAAGTCGTTTAAGACACCAGATTTTAATAAATTTTCCAACTTGGGCAAGAGACTAGAAGCAATGCCATAAAGATCGCCAATCGTATTCTTGCCAAGAATACTATTAGAGATATAAAGCCCCTTGAGGGGTTGGTTGTTGGCGTCATAAGTTCCTGGAACAATAGGTGTTGCGCTCTGCCCTTTTTCTGATTTGGGGGTGAAAACCCCCTTCAGATTACCATCTAGAAAAAAAGTCCCCGTACGATCATCGCTATAATCGTATTGGTAGCCCTGTGTGTTTTGCTTGGATTGTTTGTAGAAATAAAGTTCTGGAGCGATGTTGTAATAGGAAGTAGCAACAGGGTTTGCGTTTTCAGAAATTTGAATCGTTAGTTTGCCATTTTCGATTTTTTCGGTGATGGTTTGCGCGCCATTGAGTGGGTTAACAAAACTCCAGCTTTGGGTTTTTTGGTTAGCAGAATCTGTATAGGTTGCGTCGGTAATTTTAATGCCATAGAAATCAATTTTCTTATAACCCTCTGATCCAGTAATGCCTTGAATTGCCTTAGCATTCACAATATCGTAAGTGATGGGTTTATTGCCCTGAAGAAGTGCTGAAAGATCGATATTAGCGATATTGAGCGTGCCTTTTAGATCAAAGATACCGCTGTCCTTGCCATCTTGGCTATTTCCCACCTGAATCAACGGTTGCTTATTGTTTGAGCTTAAAAGTCCCTTAAAATTTAAAGTCCCATCCAAATTGAAGGCATTATTGAAAGTGAATTGGCTATTGCCTTGAAAACTAACATTGATAATGCCCGTGCTAGTGCCTGTAGTGGCTTTGATGGTGCTATTTTGTAGTAAAAAATTCCCCCCATTCAAGTTCAGAGTGCCTGCTTCTAGAGTACTACTACCCATGTTAATGCTTGCTTGGTTAGTAAAACTTGTCTCTTTACTTGTTATAGTCGCATTTTGTAGATTCAAAGAGGACCCGCCTCCAAAATTCACTTTTTCAAATTGCACCTGAGGAGTTGTATTATTGCTTACATTGCTATTGTTAAGTACGCTCAAGTGCGCCTGACCCTCAAAATTTGTTAGACCATTTTGAAAGGTAGCGCTGCTTTGACTACCAAGACTTAAACTTGCATTGCTACTAAAAGTCGTGTTACCGCTAAAAGTCGCTTTAGAGCTATTGATAAGATCTAAGTAGGCGTTGCCACTCAAGTTTGCCCCTTGAGCAAAGGTGGCATTACTAGAATGATCTAAATTTAAAGCGGTCGTGCCACTCAATACACTAGCCTTGTTGAAACTCACTTGACTCGCGTTGTTGAGAAACATAGTCGTGCTATTTAAAGTAGTATTTGTGTTAAAAGTGGCGTTGCTGTTCTTGCTCAGGTTGATTGTGCTGTTATTAATGGCGGTATTCCCATTGCTACTATTACTCTCGAAAGTAAGACCAGCGCTGTTTCCCAAGAAAAAGGAAGTGCTATCAAGGGTTGCCTTTGGTGTGTTGATTGTAACCGTAGTACCACTCCCTTGTAAGTTGCTTTGATTAAAACTAACCGCTGTGCTCCCACTGAAAGAAAACTTGCCCGATGAATCATCTTCTAAAGAAGAATTATTGATACTGATACTTTGGGCATTAAAAAGAGCATTAGAGTGCTGTTGGATTGCCGTGTTGAAGGGCGGTAAAGCCGTAA
The DNA here is from genome assembly GCF_900197685.1 of Helicobacter baculiformis. Lineage (GTDB taxonomy): Bacteria > Campylobacterota > Campylobacteria > Campylobacterales > Helicobacteraceae > Helicobacter > Helicobacter baculiformis. The sequence continues at coordinate 17,548 of NZ_FZMF01000023.1, forward strand.
TGTAATTGTGATAAGTCAAGCCGTCCGCGATAAGATTATTTTTAGCTGTAAAACTCATCTGTGCTCCCCCCCCTGTAAGGGCGCTCGTACCCACATTGATCGTATTGGTCAAATAAATATTGTAGGCATTGAACCAATCCTTAATATAACCTACATTGCCTACTGCGCCAAACTGCACCACTCCCCCTGTAGCTACAGCCTGCCTATCATTGCCAATCACCAAAGTCCCCTGACCTTCTACATTATAGGTTCCTCCATTACCTAAAGAGCTGTAGGCGTTTAAAAAATGGTTGCTGACGCTATTAGGGTCAATGTAGGCGATCCCATCACCCACATTGTACGAGTAAGTTTTAAATGGAGTAGAGGGAGCTAGAGCGCAAAGTGCAGAACTCATACAATAGACATCATGCCAAATGTTCTGATATCCTGTGAGCATTTGAAAAGTCAATTTTCCACCACTCAAAACCCCTTTCATGCGATAATCCAATCCACCTATATTAAAATTGGCGATGCTTGTGTTAGCACCATCAGGGCTAATAGAGGTGGCCTGTGCACCATGGAATGTTAAAAATTTCCAAAAATCTTGGTCATTGAGGGTTTGGTTATCGGATTTAATAGTGCTCTTATCATTAAAGAGGATATAGTTCTGCCCAATTTTCAAGGACTGGGCAATATTGATAATGGCCCCGGGAGATAAATTAATAGTGCCTTGTAAGGTAGAAAAAGGAGAGATGCCAGGAGCGTCGGTATTGATATTAGTCGTGCCACTGAAAGTGGTGTTCGTTGAGCTGCCGTTCTGCCCTTCGAATTTGTAATAGGTGGATCCATTCCATGTGGTGTTATCAAAAGTTAAACTATTGGCTTTGAAGACATTTTGCGCCTGTCCTGTGGTGTCAAACGTGGTATTGCTAAAGCTAGCGGTTTGGGCATTTATGTTAATTTGCTGACTATTGCTAAACTTTGTGTTATTGAGGCTAAGATTACCGGCTGTGGAACTCAGTTTAACGCTGTTTTGATCCCCACTAAAGATAGCATTGTTGATTGTAGCCCCATTACTTCCGCTTATCTCCACAGAGCCGTAGGCGTTATTTACACTCATGTTATCAGCCTGCAAACTCGCTGAGGCGATTACAGAGATGTTGGAATGATACCCAGTAAAACCGCTATGGCTTAGGGTGATATCTTTAGCACTAAGATTAAAAGTTCCCCAAGTGTTGTCGGCGAAGTTGCTATTTTTGATATCCATAGTGTTGGTAGCTTTAAAAGTAGCGCTAGACCTTGGACCGCTTCCTAGCGATCCTCCACCAGCAATTGTCTCTGTATTGTCGTAGGTGAGCCCATCCATTGTAAGATTATTGCTTGCATTAAAGCTCATCACTCCTTTACCAGAACCGCTAGGCGTTCCTGTTTTGAAGGTATTGGTGAGATAAATATTTGGCGCATTGAAAGTCCCCCAAATAGGTCCTATGCTCCCATGAGGAATCCAAATAGTCCCGCCTGTGGCTGGGGCTATTGCCTTATTCCCAATCACTAGGGTTGTTTGGTTATTTCCAGTAACATTAACATCAAAAGAGCGCCCCCACGCCTGCGAAGTGTAAGTGCCGATCGTACTATTACCCGGATCAATGTAAGCCACCCCTCCACTTCCAAGATTATAAGTCTTATTTTCAAGCCAGTAGACCCCCCCCCAAACATTCGTCTCTTGCCCTCTCAGCACTCCCCCGGTCGCCAGTACACCCAAAAGCAACACACTTCTTGATAAAGGCAACTTAGGCGCTTTTAGAGAGGGCTTTAAAGGACGCTTAACACTTTCACGCGCGACCTTACGCAGGCGCAGGACACAAAAGCGGACTCTCTTGTTCTTGGCTTTGGCACGGCGCGCTACAACACCCAACAAGAGAGAAAGAGGAAGTGTTCTTTTCATAAACCCTATCAACCTTTTAAAATTCCACGCGCTAATATAGCGCAAAAATGACAACAACCCTAGATCGGAAGTTGCAGACATCCACTTTAGAAGATAAAATTAAAACGCGCTAGAATGCCATGTTAATATTAAAGGAGTGTTTCATGCCCCAGCCTTTTAGTACCTTGATGCACACATGGCTTTATGACGATGGGGGAGGCTATTATACCCGTGCACACGTAGGGATGCAAGGCGATTTTTACACTTCCGTGAGTACAAGCGCATTTTTTGGAGGAAGTTTAGCCTTCTATCTTCTCAAGCTCTTAGAAAATGGGCAACTTCACATACCCTTGAAAATCATCGAAATAGGCGCACACTATGGAAAACTGATGGGCGATGTACTTTCTTTTTTGCGTGCGTTAAGTCAAGGAGTGTTAGAGCATGTGGAGTTTATTACTTTAGAGCCTTTGGAATCCTTACGCATTATTCAAGCGCAACACTTGGCGCGCATGGGCATCAAACTCACCACACTAGCTGCGCTTTCTGATCTTAGGTTATCTTCTGATTGTAGCGTTTTTGTTTACAATAATGAGTTATGGGATAGTTTCCCCTGTGAAATTGTGCGTGGGAAGCAAATGCTGTATATCGATCATTTTAAACCTCTTTGGATTGAGAAGGTGCAGCCCTCAGAAATAGGTTGTAAGCCATATTGGCAACCCTATGTTTCCACCCTAGTGGAGCGCCTATCACATGCACGCGCGTGGGTGTTGGCAAGCTTTGATTATGGGCAGTATGGTGCGCGCGGGCAAATCGATCTAAGAGCTTATCTCCAACACCGCGTTCTAGATTTTCAAGACATTTTGGATAATCTTGAGAAGCTTTATCAACACACTGATCTAACTTATGATGTTGATTTCCAATCCCTAGAGGCGTTGTTTAAACTCACAGGTGCGTATACTCTTTTTTATGGCACACAGAGCCAAGCGCTCATACACATGGGTTTAGCCCAACTTTTGGAACTTTTTGAGGCGCATATGCCTTTTTCTACCTACCAAAGAGAAGCGTTCAAAGCGCGCGCACTCTTAGATCCAAGTGCCTTTGGGGCGCGCTTTAAAGCCCTCATCAGTGCTAGCTACCCCACTCCTTTATAAAATATGCTACACTACATCCTATGATTTTGATCCCAGCTAGATTACAATCCACGCGCTTTCCCCAAAAGCTCATGGTAGATATCGGAGGCTTGCCCATGGTGGTGCGCACCGCGCGCAATGCACAGGCAGTCGATGAGGTGGTAGTGGCATGCGATGATGCGAAACTTTTAAAAGTTTGTGAAGATTTTGGTTTGCAGGCGATGATGACATGCCCTACACATACCAGTGGAACAGATCGTTGCGCAGAGGCGTGCGCGCGCCTGAAACTCACCCCACAAACGCCCGTATTGAATTTACAGGCTGATGAGCCTTTTTTAGAGACTGAAGTGATCGCTACACTTTTAGAGCATGCCCGAAAAACCGCTTTTATGCACACTTGTGCCAAGATTATCAGCTCAGAAGAGGCGTGTAGTCCAGATTGTGTTAAGGTTGTCTTGGGTACGCAAGGTGCGCTGTATTTCTCTCGCGCACCCATTCCTTTCGATCGCGACAAACAACAAGCCTTTACTTTTTATGGACATATTGGCATTTATGGTTTTTCAGCCGCCACACTTTTAGAGTTTTGTGCGTTAGAAAAAAGCCCCTTAGAAGAGATTGAGAAGCTTGAACAACTCCGTGCACTTTATCACCATAAGCCCATCGGAGTTAGTGTGGTCAAAAGCCAAAGTATAGGCATTGATACCCCTCAGGATTTGCAGATCGCACTTAGGCGATGCTGACTAGTCATCGGGTTCTTCAAGCCCAAATCGCACTCTTTACACCCTATCTAGAGAGCGGAATTAGCGAGTTGGTGAGTAACCAAGAACGAGAGATTTGGCTTTATAAGTCAGATGGTGTACGCTTGAAAGTGCAAGAACCTGCCTTACATAAAGAGTTTTTGTTATGCTTCTGTGAGCAACTAGCAAGCTATTATCATATGCGTTTTGATCAGCAACATCCCATGCTTTATGCATCTCTACCCTTCAGTGCATGCCGTGTGAGCGCAAATCACTTTAGTATTACCACTACTAATCAAATCAGTTTGAATATCCGCGTGCCTAGCGCGCAAGTATTTGACCTAGAGACATTTAAACTCGCACAAACCTGCATGTATAACCATCAGGATTTACGCAATTTTGTGCAAAAGGGACATAATATTTTAATTAGTGGAGGGACGGCTAGCGGCAAAACGAGTTTACTTAACGCGCTTTTGGCATGCATTTCTAAAGAAACGCGCCTTGTAAGTGTGGAGGATAGTCAAGAGCTCTGCTTAAAAGATTTTGTCAATGCGATAGGTTTGTTGGTGAGCAAGCATGAGGGTAATCTGAGCTATGAAGACGCGTTGAACATGGCGGTACGCATGCGCCCAGATCGCCTGATGGTAGGGGAAATTGATACCCGTAACGCTTTGCTTTTCTTACGCTTTGGTAATACTGGACACAAGGGCATGATCTCCACCTTGCACGCAAATAGCGTTCATCAAGTGTTAGAAGCTATTGCGCTTAATTTGGAGATGGGTAGTCATGTCAATTTACCCTTTGAAGTGGTGCGCAGGTACTTTAAAAGTGCGATTGATGTGTTAATTCATGTACGAAAAGAGGGGCAAGAGCATATGATCCAAGAGGTGATCTTAAGTAGGGAATTATAAAAATTTCTTGGGGCGTGCTATCCATAATGCCACTATCCACAGATAGATATCCATAAACAAATTATAGGGTAGGGCAACAGGACAAAAGAGATTGAACCCCAAGATCAGCACAAAAAAACTTCCTAACACTTTATGCACATGGAAGGCTAGTCCCCCCCATATACATAGACTGAGCCATACAAATGTGCGTGGGGCATAGATGAGACTAATGGGTAAAAGTCCTAGTGCGTCTAAAAAAACTAGCCCCCCAAAGATACTTAGAAAAAGCGCGCTACGGCGTGGAAGAACTTTTAAGCGTAAATATTTTGCCCCACATGCCCACAATGCCAAGAGTACACTTAAAGGACTAGGGGCACCAAAAAGTCCTGTGATCAGCATGCTTAGATTCAAACCACTCCCATTAAACAAGCGCAAAAAAGAGAAAGGGTAAAGCAACATCCCTGCTATTACTAGTGTTTTGAGGAAGGAGTGGCGACGCGTACTGACAAAAACACATGCGCTCAAAACTAGAGTGATAAGCGCGCTATGAAGCATCCCCTCCATCAAAGGGCTTTGAGATAGGCGCTATTAAAGACAAGATGCATGATAGCATGGCGCTCTTTGGTGTAGAGCACATGCACTTTATCGCCCGATACAAGCACACAAGGGTAACTCACTTCGCTTGTATGGCTTTGATCTAAGATCACAAGAGGGTTAAAATAGCTTGGCTGTTTGGGTGTGGGGGCAAATCTAGCAAGACGCAATGCGCTACGACTCCTAGGGGAATTAGGCAAGGGCGCATTATAGATCAAATAAAGTGTGCCATTGGCATTGAAGAGCGCGAGCGCATCGTTATAATTGCGTAAATTGCTTAAGGTAGGGGGATTCCAGTGGGTGGGGTCCTGGCAGGTTTGGGCATAAAGGTTTGTATGTCTATAACTTCTAAAGAGCATAAGAGCACATGTTTGGTAGGGGGTTAGAGTGGGTTGAAGTTGGGCACTAAGGGTGTTCGGTTTAATGACTTCTTGCAAGTGCGCATGCGCATCAAACTTTAAGAGCAGAGGCATTTTTGTAGCAAGTTCATGGTAAATAGGCAACACAAAGCCCCCATCATCTGTTAAGAGAGCGGTGTTGCGCACCAAATGGCTGATATTTAAAAAAGGTCCTAAAGAAAGGGTTGAAAGGAAAGTTAGATGAGGGCGCACAGAGGTATGCAAAGAAGCGGTTTGGATAGAGAGGGTGTAAATTCTCGAAGTTGCCCAACCCCCCAAGCTCACACCCACTACAAAAAGATAGAGACAATCACCGCGTTTAACCAATACGGGATTGCCCAATGCTTTGACATACACACCTGCAAGTTGGCTTAATAATTTTGCAGACAAAAGCACAAAGGGAGGACTCCAAGTTTGGGTGTTTAGATCGTAAAGATTAGCATAAATTTGCACATCACGCTCTCCTTCTGCACTTCCAGCAAAATAGGCTGCTAATAAAAAACGATCAGAAAGGATACTTAAAGTGGCTGCATGCATGCTGGCTACTTTTGGAGTAGGCAGTGCACGCTTATCCAGTAGCGCATGTGTACTTTCTTGTAAAACAGGGGGGGATGTAAAGCTGAATTTTTGGGGGGCATGGCTGATTAGGGTGATAAACAGTATCCCTAAAAGTATCCCAAACCCCCATGTACTTTTAGGCATCTACGCGCCATTTTAAAGGTAATTGAGGAATAATAAGTTTAGGGATGTTGGGGGGGTTAAAGGGTTTGTTGACTAAGGTGATACGTTTATGGGGAAGTTTGCAACGCGGGTGCAGGTCATAAATATGCATAGCATTATCACTAAGGAAAGCTTGGAGACGATCGAGGGCGTGATGAGTGTCAAAGAGAGTGGCTAAAGCGCTTAAGAGAATGGGAGCGCTAAAAACCCCTGCAGCACATGCACATGCATGTTTATGCTCTATAGGATGGGGTGCGCTATCCGATCCAAAGCAAACTTTGGGATGGGCGTGCAAGGCTAGTTCTAAGAGCGCGTTTTGATCAGCGGGGGTTTTAAGTACGGGCTTACAAAAGAGGTGAGGATTCAAATGAGTGCCTAACAGAGCGTCTAGATTTAAAGCGATATGGTGCAAAGTCAAAGTAGCGTAGAGATTGGGATACTTTTCCAAAAGAGGTATACTGCGGTGATCGCTCATGTGCTCTAAGATGATGGTTAATTTGGGAAAAGTAGCGCATAAAGTCTCTAAAATGGGGTGAAATTCTACCTCACGCTCCAAAACAAAGCCACTACTTTCCGCGTGCACACAAAGGATAAAATCAAGTTCTTGGGCTGTTTGCAATAAGTCCAGCATGGGAGGGCTTAAGATATCTTGCACGCCCTCTTTGGAGTTAGTGGTAGCATTTTTAGGATAAAGCTTGAGCAAAAAAAGCCCATGTGCGTGGGCACGCTCCAGCTCAGCACATGGCATGCTTTCTTGTAAATAGAGGGCAACTAGAGGGGTAAAGTTTCTCGACAATTCTTGGATTTCTCGTGCATAGGTTAGGGCACGTGTAGTGGTTGTGATGGGCTGGCTTAAATTGGGCATCACCACAGCAGCACAAAAATCCCGTGCGCTAAAAGGCAAAACGCTTTTGAGTAATGCCCCCTCTCTGAGGTGCAAGTGCATATCTAGGGGATTATTGAGAGTAAGACGCATTAGCGGTAAATGAAATAGCGCACGCGGATACGGATTAGCGTGGTGGTAGTGGGGCGTGGGTAGTCTTTATAGGCAATGGTGATGGTCTTAAGCGTGTTGTCATCTAAAAGCTTATAGCCAGATGCCATAATAATTTTAAGTCCTGTGATGTCACCATTTGGGTGGAGGTAAAATTCCACCGCATCAACACCATCCTGCCCTAAATATCCCGCTGCACTAGGATATTCTAGGTATTTTTGGGTGATGCGTCCAATCTCGCTAAGATTGCTTTTAATAAAGTCTTTTTCTGCTGTACCCAAGTCGCCAAATTCTTCTCCATATAAATCATCAATATCCTTACGGGTTTGGGTATCTAGTCCTTTATCGTTTTCATAACTTTTAGTTCTAGCCGGAGGCTGAACGGGCGTTTGCTCAGAAGGGAGGAATGAAAGGTTGTTAGGGTTAAAATCCTGTGCCGTATTAGCAGGTTCTGGTTTTTTAACAGGCTTTGGTGGAGTTGGTTTTTCAGGGGCGGGGTGTTTGATGGGTTCTTGAGGGGGCTGTGGTTTTTCAGGAGTAACCTTTTTAGTAACTTCATGTTCTGTTTGATGGAGCGCTTTATGCTCGCTATGCATTGCGGTTTCTTCGCTGTGGTGCGGGATGGCTCTTGGCTCTACCTCACGCCGTTCAGCTCTGCGTTCTTCTACCCGATGTCTAGGGCGTTCTCTGTGCCTACGAGCGGTATGATGCTGTCTAATTGGGGGAGTATAGCGATGACTTGGAGGAGTTGGAACATGTTTGGGAGCAGCTTTAGAGGGCTTAAGCGCACCTTGTGTGTGCTTGGTAGGGTCTAGAGAACGCCCTCGCTTTAGAACCAATAGATTGCTAGGACTAAGCCTGACAAGCTTGGGTTGCTTAGGCTTCTTAAAGAGTTTGTATCCGTAATCCACTAACCACCATATCAACAAGTGCAATAAGCACGAGATCAGCAAAGAAATATAAAAATTCCTTGTCGCGCGCCGATTTGCCAACTCTTTATCAAGAGCTAGGGAACTATAGCGTTGTGGCTTAGACATAAGAGTCCTTCAGCTTAGATTGCCGTAAGCGTTCCTTAGTTTCTTCCATGAGCTCCTCTTTGAGGCGACCAGAGTCTTTTTTAAGTGAAAAATCCAAATTAATCTTATCTAACACCACACTTTGATTAGAATTGAGTAGAATTAAGTAAAGTTGGTTGCGTACTTCAATCGTAACAAGTTTATGTGTAGCATCTAAAGGTTTCACAAAAGTGACGCTAGGTTCTAAGCCCACTTTGGGGAACAAAAATTGTTGGGTATTTTTACGCTTGAGAAACCATAAAACCACCAGTAAGATACCTAGTACAAGCGCGATTTTCCACACATGATCCCATGGTAAAAGATCTTCTTCTTTCTTCAAAATAGGAACGCGCTGAGAAGGACTTTCAACCTCTTTAGCGGGCGAAGAGGGCATGTTGAGCAAGGGCAGAAATTCCAAGCGTAGGTAAGTTTTATCCTGAGAAAGTTTCGCGCGCACATCAAAAAGCAGATTGCTTTTGGGCACGATAAACAGAGTGTTGTTCTGTGAGTAAATCTCCAAAGATTTAAGAATGCTAGTGTTGAAATGCTCGGCTTTGGGAGAAAGGGGGGCAATGTTTTGTAAGGTGATGATTTGCTTAGGAGAGATTTGAGGGGTTTGGCGTAAGGGGTATTTAAAAACTAGATTAAGCGCAATGCCCGACGCATTCTCCTGAGTGATAGGGGCGGTGTGAACTCGTTCCAAAAAATTGGGATTCGCACCATAACAAAGCACACACAAGAGTGCAAAAGAGAGGAACCACCGGTGGATACATCTAGCCATTCTACTAGGTTACATGTCCTTGGCAATGTAGTAGACAATGGCATTTGAATCTAAAACCTCGTTGAGACGGATCGCTAGGTTTTTTTCATACACCATCACCTCGCCTTTGCCAATTACCCGTCCATTTACAAAGACATCTACACTCTCGCCTGCAGGTTTTTGCAAATCGATCACAGAGCCACGTTCAAAACGCAACACTTCACCTAAGGGAATGGAAGTAAAACCCAACTCTGCCATGAAGGTTACTTCCATGTCTAATAACCCCTTGTAATCCTCGATGAGCTCTTCTAAATAAGTAGTGAGCTCAATTTCCCTAGGGTTAAGAGTAGGTTGCTTTCTAATTTTGGGGTTGACGGGCGTAAGCGTGCTCAGGGTAGGGTTAGATTGGATATTCACACCCTGAGTTTCTTTATTGAATTGCTGATCCATCACTTTCCCTTTCCGTAGTGGTTTGCATTATACTAGATTTTGTTGGGTTTAACTTTAGAATTAGGCATTTTTTTATTTTCACACAAATCTTCAAACAAACATGCTGCACAATGAGGTCTAATTGCCTTGCATGTGTTGCGCCCAAATAAAATCATCGCATGATGTAGATGTGCTAAATCGCTTTCAAAGAGTGCGCTAAGATCCCGTTCCGTTTGCAAGGCATTTTTGGCATTGCTCAAGCCTAAGCGGTGCGCTACGCGGAAAACATGGGTGTCTACAGCCAAATAATTTTGTCCAAAATAAACCGATAAAACCACATTGGCACTTTTCTGCCCCACTCCTGAAAGACTCTTAAGCTCTTCTTGAGTGCTTGGGATTTTCCCATGGAAGCGTTGGCACACTTCTTGCGCCATTTTAATCAAAAGCTTGGCTTTATTATTAGGATAGGAAATACTCTTAATAAGTTCTCTTATATCTTCAAAGCAAGCTCTCGCAAGACTTTCTATAGTGGGGTAAGCATCGAAAAGAGCCGGAGTGGTCATATTGACGCGTTTGTCTGTGCATTGAGCAGAAAGTACCACCGCAACCAAAAGCTCGTAAACATTATTGTAAATAAGCTCCGTTGTAGGGTTTTGAAAATGGTCTAAGAGGCGCGTTTTGATAATTTGCGCCTTAGTGCGCATGTTCACAGAGGGGCAACAACTAGCAACTCAGCTTCATGGGCGCGTAGAGCAACTTGAGCGTTGTTGATAGCAATGCTGAATGTGGCGCGACGCAAGGAATGGTGTAGAAGCGTGAATTCTACTCCCGCATGCACACCAAAGGAAAGAAAACGATCTTTGAGAGCGGAATCATTGCCCTGAATTTCAAGGATTGTGTAGCGTTGATCCTTCTGGCAGTCTAGGAGTGTCATGGTCGGCAAGTCCTTTCTTAATCTCTTCGATAATAATATCGATAGGAGTAAAGATACGCCTTAAAATCTTAAAAGGAGCTTGAGCGATGTCTTTAGCAAGTGTAACTTTGATAGAAGGGTTATCTAGGGTTTTGCCCACCTGAACATGGGTAGAAATCTTGCCCCTATTACCTAGGATAAGATAATTAACAATAGGGATTTTGTTGATCACATTGCTAAAACCCTTGATGGTTGAGATGTCTAAGGAGAGGTCAACTTTTTTTGTCGAAAAGGCAATAATGCCATTGCCATCGACATCTAGAGTTGTGCCGGATAGTTGAATATGCTCTAAACCCAAGTAATCCGCACTTACACCAAAGAGTACACGTCCCTTAGCAATCTCATAACCATGTGCGCCTAATCGTGGATTTCTAAAGACAATCAAAGAAGGGATCGTGTTGATAATGTTAACAATATTTTGCAAGACCTTAAAGTTTTTAATCGTGGTGTTTTGCATACGCAATTCCCCATTAAATACCTGATCTCTATAGATTCCTGTAAGACTATAAAGTCCTCCGCCAATAATATTTTTTGAAATTACACTTTGTAACGCTAAGTTCAGATAGTCCCCGCTGAAATTATTGGCTTTAATGATGACATCACCATGGATGATATCCGCGTTAAGCATGGCATGGTGGTAAGCGCCATCGATACTCACCTGTCCATCTCGCATGATAAGGCGGATATTTTCCAAGCTTAGGGGGAAAGATTTAAGGGTAATGGTTATGTTGCTCGCGCTAATAATGGTAGAGATGGGGGTGATATGGTGGCGTTTTTCGTAGCTCTGTTTGGCACGGATGAACACATTTTCATCGCGAATTTGTGCCTTAGTGAGCCTATGTGCGCTGGGGGCAAGTAATTCTTTGACAAAGGGAATTTTAGAATCCAAAAATTCATCTAAATTGAAATTAATATCGTTAAAGAAAAAAATCTTCTGCTTATCCTTAATTTTGCCCATAATAGCCCCATCGTGAGTGAAAATCTCCATACTATCGGGTTTACAAGTGCCCAGGAAAGAAAGGGTATCTAAGCGTTTACCATCGCGGTGGTAGAGCGGAAAAGCATGCTTGATAATGCCTACAAATTCGATATTTTTAAAATCCGCTGTACTCGCGCTAAGTGTGCCTTTTTTAATGCCAAAATAGCGTAATAGGGGCGAAATAGGAAAAAGCTTTCTTAGGTCCTTAACCTCCAAAGAGTAGACTCCTTCCTTTAACCTACCTTCCACACCCAAAGACCCTAAATTGATGCTAGGTGCATGGGGTGTTGAAAAGTCCAAATTAAATTCTAAATTGGGTAAAGTGGTGCTAGTAGCGTAGATCACATCTTGGCTAAATACTTCTTTATTTTGTGCTTTAATACTGGCGAGGATGTATTGCTCAAGAACTTGTTTACCCTGGGCTAGAATGTTTGGGAGATGCGTGATATTGATCGCGGGGGGTGGTTTTTTAATTGTGCTTCTATGCGGACTAAAGGGCTGAATATTGATGGCATTATTAGTGTTAATTTGGAGTTTGTGCACGCCCATCGTGCCAAAGATGCGCTTTTGGGTGAAATCTAGCATCAATCTTGTATCCACATCGGCAATGTTGTGATAACGTGTATGAAGCGTATCAACAAAGACATTATTGTGCTCGGGCGTAATATCTAGGGCAATGCTAGCCTGTTGGGTGAATAGGGGTGTGCCATAAAGTAAAAATGTGCCTTGCTGTGCGATAATACTACCTTGCACGGAAATTAAAGCATGAGCTTTAGGGATAAATTGCACCCCTAAGAGTAGATCGGCGCTTAAAAGGGTGTTGAATTTTTCTATGGGTAGCGTGATGTTATAGGCTTGGAGTAATTTTTTGGTACTCTTAAACGATAGACTAGGAGCGATCTTGATATCCGCACTCAAATAAGACCCTTTGCCCAAATTACTAATCTGCACGCGGGAGTTTTCTAGGGGCATGGTTTCGTAAAAGACATTTTTAGGCGCAATGATTAATGCTCTATCCTTGAGTTCCAAAGCCACTTCTTTTGCTACAATAGGGGCGAGCTTGGATTGGAAACGCACCCGCGCATCCTTTACAATTGCCTGTGCACTGACACGATCTAAGAGGGTTTTTAAGAGTTGCTTATCTTTGAGATCTAGCATAGCCTTAGCAGTATCAATTCTGACACTGGAAAACTCAATATTATCAAATAGCCATGCTTGCACAACCGGATGGCTACCTTGAGAAAAATAGGGTCTTAAAAAATCTAAATGGCGGATTTCATTGGTGCTTAACTTGAGAGCCAAAGTACTAAAGTCGCTTAAGCCTTGCGCGCGTACAATAAGCTTAGATTTGCGCAAATGCGGTACATCGTTGAGGGGAAATAATTCTAGCGCAAAACTCAATTGCTTGGAATGGTTATCGTAGCTGGCATGCCCTAGCGCACGAATATGATAAGGAGCTAAAATACAATGTAAAAGTTTTAGGCGTAGTTGCTGGCTGTTTTCTAATAAAAATTTAACCTCAATACCGGGGAACGCAACTTCGTAAGTACTCCCATCAAACAGCACATGGGCTTTAGTGGATGCGTTAAGCACAATTTCTTGAACGGTGAGCTTTTGAAAGTAAGAAAGAGCCAATATACTATATTTAATACCCTGTACGACATCATCAATGCGAGGAGGAGCTTTTTTAGGCTTAGAATTTAAGAGTGCAGAGATGTCTAAACGCTTCACATCAAGCACAAATTTGTTATCAAGTTTTAGATACAATCCCTCAATATGGACTTTACCAAGGTGGATTGAAGGGATAGAGATGCCGCTTTTTAGAACAAGCCACACGCCTAGTAGTAGTGTGCCCAAAACGCCACCTAAAACCATAAGGCGGAACATTTTCTTAGAAATCGTTTTGATCATTTGGCTTTCATTATTGTTTTACTTGAGTATACCCATAAAAGCATACGGCACACTTTATATTCCTAGTGGCTCGCTCCACAATCTAATGCGCAAAGTAGATGCTGATATCAATACGCTCGATCTGTGGATTTTGCGTGTGATGAAAGCTTTAAGATTGTGGAAAACTCCTAGGAGTGGCTATATCACTATTCCTGTGGATGCCCAACAAGAAATCACAAAAGGGAATTTTTTATACGCCTTGAGTATGTCCAAGAAAGTTTATAAAAATATTACCCTTATTCCGGGTGAAACGCTTTACTTTTTCATTCAAGATTTAGCGCTTACCTTCAATCTAGAGATAGACGATCTTTATAAAGCTTATAGATCTAAAGCCCTTTATAAAGAAGCCGCTATTGTTCCGGATACTTACCGCTTTGCATTAGGTATCTCCGCTAACGCACTTATGGATTACTTGCTTAACTACGCCAGCAACAAGTATAAGAAAATGAGCTTGCAGCTTTTGGGGCGTTATAACCCTAAAGAATGGGAAAAAACTTTAATTGTCGCTTCCATTGTGCAAAAAGAGGCAGCCAATGCTAAAGAGATGCCTTTAATTGCAGGGGTGATCTATAATCGCATGGAAAAGGGCATGCCTCTACAGATGGATGGAAGCTTGAATTATGGTAAATATTCTCACACGAAAGTGTCGCGCGCGCGTATTCTGAAGGATGAGAGCACTTATAATACCTATAAACACAAGGGGTTACCCGATGCGCCTGTAGGAAGTGTAGGGATGAGTGCCATTAAGGCTGCCCTCTTTCCCGCAAAAACAAACTTCCTTTATTTTGTCAAGAATAAACAGGGGGTGCATGTTTTTAGCCAACACTATGGCGAACATGTAAAACATATCCATGGAGATTAACATCTCTTCAAAGCTTAAAGTTCGTGTACATTAGGGCAGGGATGATTAATTTTCTCTAGCAGTGCTACTATTTTGCCACCAGACGCACCTCCGCGTACCGAGCAGAATTAATTTTTTTCTTTTTAAGAAAAAAATTAATGTAAATATCTTAAAATCCCCGCTGAGATTTCCATCTCAAATCTTAGTTTAAAAAGGTTCTTTGATGGCTTCGTTATCTAAATGCTTAAGCTCTGCTGTAAGCGTTGTGAGCCTCTTTGGCGCGCTTGCATTATTCTCGCCTCTGAAAGCAGAAAGGAACGCTGCCTATTTGGGAGCGGGCTTCCAATGGTCTTACATGACCACCAAAGAAACCTACACTGGATTTCTCTACGCTAATAGAAGGTATGACAGCAATCTATGGGGTTTTAATGCAAAAGCAGGGTATAAGCAATTTTTTGGCAGCGCGAAGAGGTTTGGGTTGCGCTACTACTTCAACTTCAGCTACAATGCAGTGGGGCGTTTTTCCGGAACAGGCACGCTGAGCAACATTAGTTATGGCGTTGGTACGGACATGATTTATAATTTCTTCGTGGCAAAAGATTACGCTATGGGAGGGTTTTTAGGCTTCCAACTTGCAGGGACTAGTTGGGTGGGTACCGTGATGGCAACCCGCGCGAATTTTGTTTCTAGTTTGAACTTGCCCGGTAAGCCTCACGAGTCTTACTTTCAGCTCCCTCTTAATGTGGGTTTTAGAACTAATTTTGCAGATAAGCAAAGTCTAGAGGTGGGATTCCTCATTCCCCTCATACCCGCTTATTACTACAAGGGTTCTTCAGGGGGCAGAAGTGCCTCCCTTCTCTACCACCGCGATGTGTCTCTATACTTTAACTATGTTTTTGATTTCTAAGCAGATAACTCCCCAGCACGCTTCCCAAGCATGCCCCCAGTCCTAAAAGGTAGGGGGCTGGCTGGAAGATTTCCCAGTGCATGAGTGCCAGGAGTGTACCCAGCAAGAGGGCATAAGCTCCCACTTTAAACCAGCCTAGACCCAATTCCACACCTAGAATAAATTTAGAAGGGAGGCGATCCTGTGCATTGCGTAAGGTATTCTTAAGTCGTTGGTAGCCTGTTATCAAAACTAGCAAAAACCCTAGAAAACTCGCTTCAAAGTTAAGCAATGCCAACAAATCCCAACTATAAGCGATTGTACCCACTCCGATGAGATTGCAGGAAAGTACAAAAAGCGCACACTTAAGGCTACACATCACGATCCTGTGTATGGTATTTAGGGTCTTGAGCGAGCGCATCTAGATCTTTTTTAGCGCGTTTATAAGCTTTATAGACATTGAGGATCGCTCCCCCCACTCCCCAAAAAACCCCCAGCCAAAATAGCCACGCAATGCCAGTAAGACGCTTGAGTCCATAACCAATTCCAATACCAAGCAACACGGCAACCACAATAGAGATCCCTAAGCTTAAAACGCCTGCCCCCTCTACAATCCGCTTGAATTTAGGTTCAGATGCCATGCGCCATTTCAGAAAAACTCTCTTGGGCTTTTTGCACGCACGCATCGATGATATTTTCATGCATGGGCGTGCAGAGAAAGCCGCTCTCAAAAGCAGAGGGTGCAAGATACACCCCTTTTTGGAGCATTTTTTGATGAAAAGTGGCATAGAGATCGCTCTTAGAAGATTTAGCGCCCTCAAAATCGCACACCTCTTGTTCACTAAAGAAAAAGCCAAACATACTTCCACGAACACAGGTTTGTAAGGCAATACGATTCAATTGTGCCACGCGCGCCAACCCATCCGTAAAACGCAAGGCGAGCGCTTCCAGTCTAGAATAAAGTTTAGGATCTTGGGCAATTTTTTCCAACGCCACAATGCCCGCAGCCACAGCCACCGGATTGCCGCTTAGAGTACCCGCCTGATAAACTCCACCCATAGGGGATAATAATTCCATAATCTCAGCTCTACCCCCAAA
The DNA here is from genome assembly GCF_900197685.1 of Helicobacter baculiformis. Taxonomy (GTDB): domain Bacteria; phylum Campylobacterota; class Campylobacteria; order Campylobacterales; family Helicobacteraceae; genus Helicobacter; species Helicobacter baculiformis. Next base: position 33,885 of record NZ_FZMF01000023.1, read on the forward strand.
ACACGCTAAAGGCAGGCCCCCCCCAATCACTTTCCCAAAGGTAACCAAATCTGGCACTAAATGGTGGTAGCTCTGTGAACCACTCGCCGAAGCCCTAAAACCACTCATCACTTCATCAAAGATGAGCACAGCTTGGTGTTGCTGGCATAGGGCATGGAGTTCTTGTAAAAACTCCAATTGGGCGGGTACTAAGCCCATATTCCCCGCGATAGGTTCGATGATGACACAGCCAACATTTTTACTGGCTTGAAAGCACGCTTTTACCGAGTCGATATCATTGTAGCGCGCCACTAAAGTGTGTTGACTGATATTTTTAGGCACACCCAAAGAGCTAGGCACACCAAAAGTGGCACACCCACTCCCTGCCCCCACCAACAAAGAATCGCTATGCCCATGATAGCACCCCTCAAACTTGATAACATCATCTTTTTGAGAAAAAGCCCTAGCTAAACGAATTGCGCTCATGGTCGCTTCTGTGCCACTGCTCACCAAGCGCACTTTTTCCACCCCCTCATAGCTGAGCACAATCTTTTTTGCTAAAGTGGTCTCTAATTCTGTGGGTGCACCAAAACTCAATCCTCTTTGCAAAACTTCAATCACGCGCTCTTGAATTTGTCCATCAGCATGTCCAAAAAGCAAAGGTCCCCAGCTTTGGACAAAATCTATATAGGAATTACCATCGACATCGTAAAGAGAATAGCCCTCCCCCTTAAAAATAAAGGGAGGTGTACCTCCCACACTTTGAAACGCCCTAACGGGAGAATTTACCCCTCCTACAATCACCTGCTTAGCTTCATTAAAATCGTTAATGCTGTGTAGCAGGGCGTGTCCTAGCTGTTTTTTTGCCATTAGTCTTTGAGACCCGCTTTGAAAGTAATTTTAACTTGCGACCAGGTTAATTTTTCATGTTGCGCTTCACATGCTTTGGCGAGCTTTTGCAACGCGTCTTTAAGACCAAATTCTAAGATATCTAACACACCTGTAGCCACTAACTCATTATTCTCGATCGTATAGCTCATGGGTACTTTGACACTTTTACCATTCATACGCACACTAGCTAAAAGCGTGCCCTGATTCTCACCAGCAACAACATCTCTAAAGATAACTTTTAGGTTCTTATCTTTAAAAAGATCAAAAAACGCCTCTTTAACATTCTTACTTTTAAGCTCATCGTGTAAATTCACATGGGAAACATTAATAGTTGCGCTGGCTTTATCCAACATGCGCGCCACACTAGAAGTATCCTTGTTAAAATGGTAATTCACGCCATCAAAAGTGCCTTCTACACCCGCTTTTTTGGGAGTTTTAAACGCTGTAAAACTCATACTTAATTTATTTACATCAATAGTCGTAGCATGCGCTAGACAAGAAACCAAAAACGCACCCAAAACAACCTTTTTCATAAAACTCCCTTACTGTGGTTTAAACCCCTATGATAACATAAAAGCCCCCCTTGTGCAATACGCTAGCGTTGCAAAGGCTCTAAAAGCACCCTGATACCTGCTTTAAGGATGATGGGGTTTTCCATATCACTTACTTTAATAAAGCGCACGCTATCGGGAACATCTAAAGTAATTTCAGAAGTGGGTTTTGGATTGTGAGTAAAATCTAACATGTGTAAAGAAGTATCAAAAAAGCTAATCTGAGGATGCCATGCATCCGTGTTAGCCATGATGTGTAAGCGACCACTATAAGCCATATCTAGCCAATATTCCCCGCTAATTTCTTTTAGGTCTAAGTAGTTACCTGAAGGAATGATGGTTGCAGTGTTAGCTAATTTGGGCGTGCGCACTCCAAAATAATAACTCCAGTCTTGTAAATTGTTGCGTTTTAAATCCGCAAACACGAAGCCTTTTTTAGCAAAGAGTGAGGCAATCAGATTAGGATCTAGGGCATACTCGGTTTTGAGCGTAAAAACCGCTTTACTCCACGCATCTTTATAAGTCACTTCCAGAACCATAAAATAAGCATAGCCCATAGAGGCGAGCACACTCTGAGTTGTCTTTAAGAGTAGCAGGGGAGGGATTTTTGCCTGAAAACTCACGCGCAACACACCAGGTTTGCTGAATTTTAAAGGTAAAAGTCCATTTTCCTTTAACGCATCAACTACTTTTTTAATTTGCAATCTATCTTGGATATAAAACGCGTTGCGGTTTTTGAAAATTTTGGCGATGAAATTCCTATTAGTTTGATAGAAATGCTCTCCAATCAAATTTTTAATTTTAGTTTCTAGTGTATCTGCGGACAAGAGCCCATGTAGACCTGCAAGTACAATCAAATATTTTAAAAGCCGCAAATTATCTACTCCACTCTTGGTAACGGGCATAACTAACACGACGCAATCCGTTTTTAGGTGTGTACAAAAGTCTCAGGGGTTTTTTCTGTTCGAAATTAAGAGTCTTGCCATTAGCCTCTAAAGAGACATTGCCATGTCCAAAAGCAAGAAGCCATTTATGCCCCTTGGTTTCTAGGATAAAGGGCTCTTTTAAAGCAATTTGAGTTTTCTTCTTAGTATTTAGATCCACACTCTCCATCCACATCTCTTCTTTGGGCGTGATCACCACTACATTGCTTTTATCAACAGGAATCTCTGTAGACTTTTCTGGAACTGATGCGGACTTTTCTAGAGTTTCTGCAGGTTTTTCTAGGGTTTTAGATTGCCCCAGTAATGTCAATGCATCTTGAATTGTGGGGGTAGAAGAAGATTGAGGCGTAGTTTGTGAGGAAGTTTGTGGGGCGGGCGAGGGGGGTGTGGTAGGAGTTTGTGGGGCGGGCGGTATAGATTCTTGGGG
>NZ_FZMF01000030.1 GCF_900197685.1 Helicobacter baculiformis
TCGCCCCCATCGCCCCCATCCGGTCCGCCCTTGATCACAAATTTTTCGCGCCTAAAACTCACCGCCCCCGCTCCTCCCTTGCCTGAGGCGATGGTAATTTCTACACTATCTACAAACATGGGCTAAGAAAAGCGTCGCATGGATTTTTCTAAATGGGGTACAGCGTCTAAAAGCTTTTTGGTGTAGGGGTCTTTAGGGGCACTCAGTACGCTATCCACATCCCCGCGCTCCACAATCTCGCCCTGATACATCACTAAAATACGATCGCTGATGTGCTCCACCACACCCAAATCATGGCTGATAAAAATATAAGTCAAGCCCATTTCTTGCTGCAAGTCCAAGAGCAAGTTAAGCACTTGGGCTTGAATGGAGACATCTAAAGCCGAAACGGGTTCATCACAGATCACCACCTTAGGGCGGATAATGAGCGCGCGCGCGATGCCGATGCGCTGGCGTTGCCCTCCGGAGAATTGGTGGGGGTAGCGGCTAATCCACTCTGATTTTAGCCCTACAAAATCCATCATCTCTAAGACTTTTTCCCGGCGTTCTTGTTTGGAAAGATTGGTATTGAGCAAGAGAGGTTCAGCAATAATATCGCCCACCTGCCATCTAGGATTGAGGCTAGAATAGGGGTCTTGAAAAATCATTTGTACATGTTTGCGGTATTCCTGCCAATCGGCTTTGCTAAACTGGGCTAGGCTTTTTTCATTGAATAAAATCTCCCCTCCGCTGGGACTCTCAATCCCCATTAATAATTTGGCGGTGGTGCTCTTTCCACACCCGCTCTCCCCCACCACGCTTAAAATCTCCCCGGGGTGCACCTTGAAGGTGATATTTTTCACCGCGTGGATGAGTTTGGAAGGCTTGAAAAGTCCTTGAGAAATGCGGTAGGTCTTGTGCAGATCATTGACTCTTAAAATCATCGAATCTCCCTAGGAAACTCTAAATAGTTGACATTCTCATCCACGGTTTGAAGGCGTTTTTTGCGGTGTTGCTTGCCCGGTTTGGGAATGGCGTTTAAGAGGGCTTGGGTGTAAGGGTGGCGCGGGTTGTTAAAAAGCTCTTTAGCGCTGGCTTTTTCCACCACATGCCCCTTATACATCACCACCACCGCATCGGCTAATTGCGCCACCACGCCCAAATCATGCGTGATGAATAAAATAGAAGTCCCCTTGCTGGCTTGCAATTCTTGCATGAGCTCTAAAATTTGGGCTTGAATAGTCACATCTAAGGCGGTGGTGGGCTCATCGGCGATCAAGAGCTCTGGGGCACACACCATGGACATGGCAATCATCACTCTTTGGCGTTGCCCTCCGCTCAGCTTAAAGGGGTAATCGTGGTAACGCTCTTTGGCATGGGGGATGCCCACGCGTTCTAATTCGGCTAGGGCGCGCTCAAAGCGTTCTTTACGACTCAAATGAGGGTGGTGGATTTTGAGCGCTTCGCTGATTTGAAACCCAATGGTGTAAGAGGGGTTTAAGCTGGTCATGGGTTCTTGAAAAATCATGCTAATTTTCTTGCCCCGAATGTCCTTTTGCATTTGCTTTTGAGACAATTTCAGCAAATCCTGCTTGTTAAATTCAATACACCCGCTCACAATTCTGCCCGGCTTGTCAATGAGTCCTAGAATAGAGAGCGAGGTGATGCTTTTCCCGCTCCCACTTTCTCCGACAATACACAGAGTTTGGGATTTTTTGAGCTCAAAACTCACCCCGTCTACGGCTTTATTTACATTCTTATCCGCAAAAAAATAAGTCCTAAGGTCGCTTACTTTCAACAAGGTCTGATTCATACAGCTCCTTAATGCGCGCGTTTGGGATCGAGCGCGTCCATGATCCCATCCCCTAGCAAGTTAAAGCCCATCACGGTCAAGAAGATCATGCCCCCGGGGAAAATGATGAGCCAGGGGGCGGTGGTGATGTGTTGCATGGCATCCATGAGCATTGCGCCCCATTCGGGCGTGGGGGGTTGTGCGCCCAGCCCCAAAAAGCTCAAACCGGCCGCCTCTAGCACGGCAGAAGCAAAGCCCATTGTGGCTTGCACGATAATGGGCACAGTACAATTAGGGAAGATGACTTTAAACATCAAGCGCAAATGCCCCGATCCATTGACCTTAGAGGCGATGACATATTCTTTTTCTTTTTCAGCTAATACGGAAGCGCGCACAATGCGCGCAAACCCGGGAATGCCCATTATCCCGATAGCCAACATGGCGTTGAACAAAGAAGGTCCCAAAATTGCCACTACGATGATGATGAGCAAGATCGAGGGCAAGGAGAGCATTAAATCCATTACACGCATGATAATCATGTCTGTTTTACGCCCAAAATAGCCTGCCAAGAGCCCAAAGACAATTCCAAAAGACACGGCGATCCCAATGGAGATAATGCCAATGGTTAAAGAAATACGCGCGCCATAGAGCAAGCGCGTGAAAGTATCGCGTCCCAAATCATCTGTACCTAAGAGGTGTTTGCTGCTCCCTCCATGCTCCCAAGCGGGCAAGGCTAATCTCTCTTGGGTGTTTTGGACATAGGGGTCATGATGACTGATCACAGGGGCTAGCAAGGCGCACAAGATCAAAAAAAGTACGATCCATGCCCCCACCACAGCCGCCTTGTTCTTTTTAAACTGCCCCCAAAATTCCTTGAAGCGTTCCATCATGAGAGCCTTATGCGCGGATTGATAAAGGCGTATAAAATATCTACTACTAAATTCGCCCCAATGAAGATCACCGCTACAATCAAACTAGAAGATTGGATAATGGGGAAATCTCTTTGGTTGAGCGCATTCACCATCCACTTGCCCACCCCCGGCCATGCGAAGGTGTTTTCGGTGAGAATGCTCCCTCCAAGTAAGCCGGCCAGCATTAAGCCCACAAGAGTGGTTACAGGGATAAGCGCGTTACGCAGGGTGTGGATCACCACCACTCTAAAGGGCGAACAGCCCTTCGCTCTAGCAGTGCGCACATAATCTTCTTTGCTCACTTCAAGCATACTAGCTCTAGTCATGCGCGCGATGATGGCAGTAGGGATAGTTGCTAGTGCGATGCTGGGCAATACCAAATGTTTGAGCGCATCTTTAAAGGCAGCATAATCATGAGCTAACAAGCTATCGATGAGGTAAAACCCGGTGGGACCATCTAGATAAAATTCATCGCTCAAACGCCCATAGGAAGGAAACCACCCTAACTTGACGCTAAAGACATAGACAAGCATTAAACCCAGCCAAAAAACGGGCATGGAGACCCCGGCTAAAGCCACGCTCATGCTCGTGTAGTCAAAGAAACTATAACGCTTGATTGCTGCTATAATACCCGCAAAAAGCCCCAGTATAATAGAAAGACAAAGCGCACTTAGGGAGAGCTCGATCGTGGCCGGAAAGCGTTGCAAAAACTCGCTGATCACCGGCTCACCCGACATCAAAGACTTGCCAAAATCCCCATGAAAAATGTGGTTGATATATAAAAAGTATTGTTCTAGCAAAGGCTTGTTTAAACCCATTTGCTCGCGTAAGGCTTCTACAGATTCTTTGCTCGCGTGTTCGCCTAAAATTACTAAAGCCGGATCACCGGGCACCAAGTGTACCATAGCAAAGACAATAATACTCACCCCAAATAGGGTTGGGATCGTCCAAAAAACCCGCTTGAGAATGAAACTCAGCACAATAACCCTCGTTTTACAAGATTATTTGTCAAAGTACACGCTAGAGAAGCGGTTGAGCTGCACTCCTGTAACTTTTAATCCTTTTACACTCACCAAATGGGGTAAAATTTCATCTGGATATGCTAGAGGGATCCACGGAACATCCTCATGGAAAATAACCTGCGCGCGCTCATAAAGCTTGGTGCGTTCTTTCTGATCTGTAATCTCTTTAGCACGGGTTACTAGATCAGAATACGCGTCGCTTTTGTAAAAAGAGCTATTTTGGCTAGGAATTTGAGAAGCAGCGTGCTTACTCCACAAAATATAAAGGAAATTATCCGGATCGCCCGTATCTGCCATCCAGCCACTAAAGGCCATCATGTGCTCGCCCATAGCAGTCTTCTTTAAGTAAGCCCCCCATTCAAAGAACTCAATTTTAACTTTGATGCCTATCTTAGCAAGTTGCGCCTGAATAAATTCCGAACCTTTCTTATTATGTTTGGCAGCAGTATAAAGCGTAGTTTCAAAGCCATTAGGATAACCAGCTTGTTTTAAAAGTTGTTTTGCCTTAGCAAGATCATAGGCATAAGGTTTAATATGGATATTGTAACCCCACATGCCGGGAGGTAATGGATTAACAGCCTTTTGGGCGTAACCCCCGTAAACTACTTTAATATAATCATCAGCATTAACAGCATGGTTGAGCGCTAGGCGCACAAGACGATTATCAAAAGGCTTTTTCTGAGTATTAAGGCTGATCCATGCAGTCATAAGAGAGGGAGCCTTCTCTACAACAACATTGGGGAGACTCTGTAGATGCGGCACCTCATTACGATTTGGAGCGCTGATCAGGGATACCTCCCCCTTTTCTAATGCCAAAGCCCGCGATGAGGGATTGGGGATCACGCGGATAACAACCTTGTCTAGGTATGCTTTAGCCCCCCAATAATCAGGATTCCTAGTCAAGATAACCTTGTCATCTTTAAGCCATAACAAGAATTTAAAAGGTCCTGTGCCAATAGGTTTCCTAGAGAGCTCATCCTGTTTACCCTGACTAGCTAAATGTTGCGCATAATCTTGACTCAAGATCGAGAGGAAATCCATGCCTAAATTTGCTAAAAAAGGAGCTTCGGGTTTTTTAAGCGTGATTTTAATTGTGTACCTGTCCGGTGCCTCTATACTTTTGATAATATGGGACATCGCCATGCTTTCCCAGTAGATGTAACTACGCCCCTTGTAATAGGGATCACCCCCGGCCATTTGGCGTTTGAAAGAAAAGAGCACATCTTTAGATGTAAATTCGACTTTTTTATTCCAATACTTAGTGGTGTGAAAATAAACCCCTTTACGCAGATGGAAAGTGTAAACCAAGCCATCTTTAGAAATCTCCCAACTACTTGCTAGAGCGGGTTCGAGCTCTGTCGTCCCGTATCTAAAGCGTACTAAAGTTTCATAAATGTTGCTCGTGCTCGCATAGCTCTCGCCGTCCGTTACCAACGCCGGGTCCATGCTCGAGCCGTCCGCACCCCGCGCGTAAATTAAAGTCCCTCCAAACTTACCTTCTGCCCCTAAATTTCCCCACAACAACCACAGACCCAAAAAGCCCGCGAGCCACTTTCTCATCGCTACTCCTTCTCCCCCTCTTCAGTTCTATTAACCGCTCTGCGCTTCTAGTACGCTCACTTTCTTGCGTTGCTTATCTTTGTAGCCAAAACATACAAAACCATCTACCAAAGCAAAAAGAGTGTGATCCTTGCCCATGCCTACATTCTTGCCCGGGTGCACCTTAGTGCCCCTTTGGCGCACGATAATATTGCCCGCGCGCACGAACTCCGAGCCGAATTTTTTAACCCCTAAACGCCTCCCGGCCGAATCGCGATTATTTTGGGTACTCCCCTGACCTTTCTTGTGCGCCATTTCTACTCCTTATGCGACAATTTTAGAAATTTTGACACGGGTAAAATCGCGCCTAAAACCTCTTTTAGTTTTACTATCTTTACGGCGACGCTTTTTAAAGATTACCACCTTCTTACCCCGCCCTTCATTGATGACTTCCGCCTCAATTTTAGCCCCCTGCACAAAGGGCGTTCCATACACAGGCGTGCCCTCCTTGATCACCGCTAAGACCATGTCTAACTCTACACGCGCTTTGGGTTCTAAACCCATTTTATCCAGCAAAACGACATCGCCCTCTTGCACCTTGTATTGCCTACCCCCATTTTTGAACACTGCGTACATACTAAAATCCTGAGAAAAAATTAGGCCTTACTCTAACACATAAAAGCTTAAAGATGAGACTGCGCAACATGGTATACATCTTGCATGATTACAAAAGTTTACATGTAAGGGGAATCCTATGCGTATCAGTGATAGCGGTCGCTATAACCAAATGAATTATTACCAAAATACTTTACAAAACAAGCTCAACACCGCTAATACCAAGATCGCTTCGGGTTTGAAGATTCAACATGGCTATCAGGACAGCAATGTCAATAACCAAAATCTCAAATACGGCTTTGAAGAAAACACCCTTGATCAAGGCATTGATGTTGCCAACAGCGCCCACACAGCCACTCTTAACACCGACAAGGCGTTAAGCGAGCTCTCCACCACCATGGAGCAGTTTAAAACCAAATTGATTCAAGCGGCTAGCGATGTGCACTCCACCACTTCTAGACAAGCCATCGCCCTAGATTTAGAAAAACTCAAAGCCCATATGATCAATGTGGCAAACACTTCTATTGGAGGAGAATACCTCTTTGGGGGGAGCAAGGTCGATCGTAGACCCTTTGATAGCGCGGGCAATTACTATGGCAATAATGAAGACCTCAACGCGTTAGTGAGCGCGAACAATCTTGTGCCCTACAATATCACGGGGCATAATTTGTTCTTGGGCAAGGATTTGGACAAACAAAAACGCATCACCACCAATATCCGCATGCTCAACCAAAGCAAGTTACACCCAGACATCATGGACGCGCTGAACAAAACCGCAGAACCTCAAGAAGTTTTTGTACAATCTAACGACACCTTGCGCGATCTCATCGGCGATACGGATGACGACCCTAGCAACGATCCCAAGGAGTATTTCTATTTGCAGGGGGTGCGCCCTGATGGCAACGCCTTTAAAGCCAAATTCGCCCTAGATAAAGCTTACACGAAAAAAGAGGACGCGGCCACCATTGCCGATTTGCTAGAACAGATCGGGCGCGCCTATGGCAACACCTCTAGCAATAAAGTGGTGGAGGTGAGCTTGAACGCATGGGGAGAGATTGAGATTAAAGACCTCACCACCGGTAACGCCACCATTGATTTTCACATGGTCTCTAGCGACAAAGATGTAGATGATCTTAACCAACTCCGCGCTAGTGATGCGCGCATCACTAGCTATGTCAAAAGCCCCTTTTTAACCGATCGCGGACTTTCTGTCTTGCATGGAGTCAACAACCCCTACGATCACCGCATTGTGGATCTCTCTAGCGCGTTCATCACTCAAGACAACACCCCGGCTAATAGAAACACCAAACTTAGCGCGATCTTAGGTCCTAAGGCTGTCTCTTTAGAGATTAGCGGTACGCGCCCCAATCATCAGGATGGTACTCTCAACACCACACCCCTAGAACCCCTTGTCTTAAGCGTGGACTCCACCTTGCAAGATGTGATGAACGCCATCAAAGAACATTTTCAAGGGGATTTAGATGTGGAGATTTCTGAAGATGGGAGATTGCGCCTCATCGATCACAATGTCAAAAACACCGCTCACGACAGTAAAACACCCCCTTTTGATGGACCTCATGGCTTGAGCTTGAGCTTGAGAACACTAGATGCTAAGGGGCAAGAGGTCAAAGCCCTGCCCACAGATTACGCCAGCGAGTATCAAAAAACCTATTTCACCCACACCGGCGCGCGTCTTGTGGGCAATGTTTCTCAAGTCGTGCCCAAGAGCATGGACTATGCTACAGGGGCGACTAAGCTTGCTGAGGTGATGGGTTCTCAAATTGGCGCGCAGAGTTATGTGTTCAAATTACGCGATCACAATGGCGTACCGGTGCAAGCGCGCTTGTCCTTGCAGGATCAAGGGGCGTTCTTAGAGTTGCCCCATAAAGGAGGGGGCGCGCCCTATCAAATCCCCTTGTATAACCGCAACCAAAACCCCCCTGCTCTCACCAAGCCCAATGAGGTTACCTATCGCCAGTTAATGGACGCGATCGCCTTAGCGATGAATTACAGCAATCAAGACACCAAGGTTTATGAGCGCGCCCAAGCGCATGTGCCCTCCCAAGAGAGCAAAGAGGCGTTTTTAGCCTTACTCCAGCAAGCAGATACGCGCGTAGATGTCAATTTAAATGAAAATGGACAGGTGGTCATCCATGATAAAATCCACTCCAAAACCCCCATGCAGTTCATGTTTTTTGATAGCCACTCTGATGATTTCTCTCCCGATGTCTTGAAAAAAGACGCGCCCTCCATCCGCTTGAACGCCAACAACGCCCTCACCATCGATCAGCCCCATATCAATTTTTTCAAACAATTAGACGGGGTGATCGACTCGGTGCGCAGGGGGATTTATCGCCCCGATGCGCTACAGGATAATTACAGCGAACAGATGCGCAACTTGGGGATTCAAAACAATATTGCATTGGTGGATCACTTGAGCGATCACATTGAAAAGGTGATCGCAGCTAATGGAGCGCATGGGCGCAGTTTTGCACATATGTTAAGACGCAATGAAGTACTCAAATCCCAAGTACAAGCCATTCGGGGCGACACCGTGGGTACAGACATCGCAGAGACTTACAATAAGTTCTCTCAGTTGCGCAACAATTATGATGCGGTGCTCTCCTCTAGCAGCAAGATCAACCAAATGAGTTTGAGCAATTATTTATGAGGCGTTAAAGGGGACTTTAAGATAGGACCTTTGAAGAGATAATACCAGCTTAGTCCATTGGCGATTTTCTCTTTTTCCATGAGTGCTTTAGCAAGCTCTAAATCTTGGAGGTTGGGGGGGTGTTCGATCCATTGGTGGTTTTGCACATAGCGCAACCCCTTGGCTCCCCCGCCTCCATAGACAAAATCCACTCCATCCACCCCCTTAGCCCCCACCACATCAAAACCCAGCGCGTGATCGCGCACACAACTTGAAGGAATATTGGCGTTGCTAAAGAGGGGGCTGCCAAAGCTCGCATACGCATAGCCCTTAGGGGCGATCAATTCTACAATCGTGGGGGCGATGTCTATATGCGCCCCGATACAGCGAATCCGTTTGGGCTCTAAAGAGGGGGCATAGACAATCAGGGGCACGCTTTTTGTCATGTAAAAATCGTCTTTGGCGTAATCAAAACTGCGATCAAAATGATCCCCGGTGATGATGAAAAGGGAGTTAGGGAATTTGGCGCGCGCTTTTTTGATGAAGTCCACTAAAATTTTGTCATACCAATAGACATGCCCTAGAAAATTCGCATCGGGGAGATTGGTAGAAGCAGGGGTGCGATCCACAAGGGCTTGGATTTGCTCCAAAGGCACGCCAAAGGCTTTTAAATTCACATTTCTAGTGGTGTGGTTGCTCAAAGTCATCACCATGCTAAAGGTTTTGCGATCGGGGGGTGTGGTTTGCAAAATGTAATCAAAGAGAATATTGTCATGCACGCCCCAATTGCTCTCTAAGGGTTGTGGGTAGGCTTTAGGGTTTGTGGCTAGCTTTTGGCGGGCAAATTCTAGCAAATGGGTGTTAAAGATCAAGCCATCAAAACCCTGAGTTTTGGTAAAACTATCCAAACGATTCCAAATCCCACTCCCCCCATAGTAAAAGAGATTGTGAAACCCTAGTCCTTTCATTTGGTTGCCAATCGCTGTAGGGAGACTGGGAATCTTCACGCCCATATTGACAAAATTGGTGTCGTTAATGTTAAAAAGCCCGGTGATCTGCACATCTAGACTTTTAACCGTACGGCGTGCGTTTTCTAGGAATAGAGGAAAGATAAAACCATGCTTTTGATCGTCCAAGCTCTTCAAGGCGCTCACAAGGTGGATGGAATCGAATTTGGGATCAAAATGCCAACTGGAGAGCGATTCTGAGACAATGTAAAACACATGGGTGATCTTAGGTTCTAGGGAATTGGTGCTTTGGTGCTGCAATAACTTTCTCAAGTCCAGGGGGAAGCGCGTGTCTTTGGGGAGATTGAAGTACGCCATGGTGGCTTCTAAAAGCGGTTTAGAGCTAAAGTTGGCAAAACTACTCTTTTTTCTTTTACTATAGCCCCTAAAAACAAGATAGAGGTTACGGAATGTCCCCGGAGTAATTTTTCTTAAAAAAACGTTTTCGGCTGGTTGCACCACAAAATCCAAAGATACCCCAGTAAGAGCTAAGCGCGAGTTTATGGATACTAGCATAAACAATGCTAAGCTAAAGAAAGGCACCCCCCAATATAAGCTAAAAGGGAGAGTCTTTAAGGCATCATGTAAACGTGTTGTCAAGTGTGCAACCCTAAGGTAGAGAAAAACACATAAAGCGCTCAAAACAAACCAAATTAAGATTTTTGTGCCGATAAAATACTCGCCGGTTACAGCCATACCCAAAAGTGTTTTGGGATCTTCTGTAACAACATCTAGTAAGTTTGCATCAAAAACATTCCCATAAATGCTGTAATAGGTTATGTTGGCGATTTGCAGAAACAAACAAAGCGCGATGCTAAACACGATGTAAAAGAAAAGTACCCTGCTACGTAAGCGATTAGGCGTGATGAGTCCTAGAAGCAAAAATAGCAAGCCAAAAATAGCAACAACGCGGTTATCGTATTTGATCCCATCGCCTAGCACTTGCCAGATGGGGGTTAAAAGTGTATTCAAAGGCTGGTTTAGCGCGTCTTTATAAACCCCTGTATAGGCAATAAAACCCAATCGCAGGCAGACAAAAAATGCAGTGAAAAACAGACTAAAGAATAAGGCTTTTAGCACAACACACAAAAGCTGTTGGCTTAAAGATAAGCGAGAATGCGCCATTATTAATCGGGTTTGCGTGCTTTTAATTCTGTAATATCTTTACTATAAGTTTTGATTCTCTCTTGGGTAATTTTGGAATCTATGCGTTGCATTAGGGCTTTAAAGATAGTGTTAAGGGCCTTTTTAACCGCATCATTAGAGTTATCTTTGCCCTTATACATGGAACTAAACAACCCACCCGTGTGTTCAGACTTGCTGGATTTGACAAAAGGCTCTTTAACATCAATCTCGCTCAAATCCACCATGAAAGAATCGATGGATTCTCCGCTCAGGGGCTCTACAAACACGATTTTAAGATAACCCATCGCTAAAAGCGTTCCCTTTGTAACGTCCATGCCTGTAGAAAAGATGAGACCGGGGCTAGATTTTTTTTGCTCCGTAGTTTTAGGATCGGGTCTAAGTACAATTTCACCACTAATTTCAAGCGCCAAGTAACCATCGCGCCTTTGGGCAAAAGAGAGATCGCTTTTATCGCTCATATCTACAAGCGCCACTTTATACCCTTGATTTTTAAGCAAATCTTGAATTTTGAATGTAAGCTGTTGCTTAAACTTCAGTTCGTACTCTTTAGCAATATTATCGCTGTATTGAAGCGTAGGCTTCAGCAATATAATTTCTTTATTAGTTGCGGGAGCTTGGTGTGCACTGGTTTGATAAGCTAGGCGCAGGGGCACTTCATTTGTTACAATGATTTGGGGACCGCACCCTGCAAGCACCACGCATAACCCAACACTCACTAATTGCCGTTTCCACACCATTTTATTCCTTTGCCATAATTGTATAATCCCCACTCTTACCCCCGCTTTTCTGTTCTAGCTGAATCTCCCCCATCACCATGCTTTTATCCAAGCTCTTAGCCATGTCATAAATGGTCAAAAGCCCCACGCTCACCCCTGTGAGCGCTTCCATTTCTACCCCTGTTTGCCCTTGACACTGCACGCGCACGCGCACCAAAAACGCGCTCTCCTGAGGACATTCTAGCACCTGTACATGCACTCCGCTTAAGTTGAGCGGGTGGCACATGGGAATGAGTGTACTCGTCTGTTTAGCCCCCATGATAGCAGCAACGATAGCGGTTTGAATCACGGGACCCTTTTTAAGCGTGTTGTCTAAAATGGCTTGGTACGCCTGTGCGCCCATGCGAATTTTGCCACTGGCGATCGCCACCCTATGGGTAGATTCTTTAGCGCTCACATCGACCATGGTGGGCTGGTTTTGTGCGTCTAGATGGCTGAATGTCATTTTTTAGGGCGGAACACTTGGATATGCTCCGGGTTGCCTTCAATATAACGCCCCCCAATCAAATCAATACAATAGGGAATGGCAGGGAAAACCACTTCTAAGCATTCTTGAATGCTTTTGGGTTTGCCGGGCAAATTGACAATGAGACTTGAGCCTCTAATGCCCGCGCTCTGACGCGAGAGAATCGCCGTGGGTACATACTTCAAGCTAGCCATGCGCATCAGCTCCCCAAAGCCAGGCAACATCTTAGAACACACCGCTTGCGTGGCCTCAGGGGTTACATCTCTAGGGGCTGGCCCCGTACCCCCTGTGGTAACAATGAGATCGCAACCTTTGGCATCGCTTAAGTCTATGAGTGTTTGTACAATACTCTCTTGATCGTCAGCGATCAAGGCGTATTCAAATTCTAAGGGGTTGCAAATATAACGCCCTAAAACCTCTTTAATCGCCGGCCCGCCCAAATCCGCATACACCCCCGAAGAAGCGCGATCGCTGGTCACAACAATGCCGATCTTAATACATTCCATGCGTCCCTTTCACGCCAATAAACCGCTACCCTTCAAAGGGTGGCTTTGATCTTTGGCATACACCCTCTGCTTGTTTTGCAGATAATACTTCCAAATGGGGGCGTTGTGCTTAAAATCCTCAATGAACGCGCCATACAGCTCTAGGGGGGCTTGGCGGTGCTCAGACATCAGCCCCACCATGTAAGAGCTCTGCGATACGAGTACATCACCCCTAGAGTGTGCCATTTTGAGCACCACACCGCGCGCTTGCGCCTTTGTTTGCCAATCTTGAAACCATGCCTGCAATAAGGGCATGTGCACATCAAAACTCAAGCCTTCAAATTCTGATTCTTGAGCGCGCACCACGCCGGTAAAAACACAGAACGCCCCGCAATTATGCGCCACGCACTCGCGTTCCCATTGGGTGTAAAATCTAGCCGTGTCCAGCGCGCCCTCAACGACCTCTAGCAAACTACCCCCCACACACCGGAGGCATCAGCACCACCCGATCTCCATGCTTTAGAGGTGTGTGGATATTGTCCACTAGAACACCATTGATCGCAATCGCGCTCAAGGGTAGCCAAGATTTCAAGCTCTCTTTTTGCGCTAAAATAGTCTTTAACGCGCTCAGATCGCTAATGTCAAGTTGCATGCTCTCTTCTGAGATAGGTCCTAAAAATTCTACACTGATCATTAGAGTAAATGCCCCATTCTATTTTTTTTGGTTTCCAAATACTGCTGGTTGTGGCAATTGCTAGGCACAATGATACTACAGCGTTCCACTTTAACAAAAGCGCTCAAAGCCTGCACCTTTTGGGGATTGTTAGTGAGCAGGTGGATATGCTTGATGCCATAGTGCTCTAAAATATCTTTAACAATATCGTAATCGCGCTCGTCATCCTTAAAACCAATAGCGCGATTAGCCTCAATAGTATCATAGCCTTGATCTTGCAGGGCGTAGGCATTGATCTTGTTAAATAACCCGATGCCCCGCCCCTCTTGACGCAAGTAAATGAGCATGCCCCCCTGTGTCTGTGCACTCGCATCGATCCTTTGTAACGCCAACTCTAGCTCCCCCCCGCAATCGCATTTTTGCGACCCAAAGACATCGCCGGTTAAGCATTCTGAATGCAGGCGCACCAAAGGAGTGGCAGATAGATGCGAGGTAAATACCACGAGATGATCAAAACTCTGCTCCCCTTTAGTCTCCCTAAAAGATTGAATGCGAAATTCCCCGAACTTAGTAGGTAATTTTGCTTCATTAGAAACTTGAACACGACGCTCCATAAAAACTGCCTTTAAAAAATGGCATTCTACCACTTAAAGGTAATATTATGGTGAAAATCGCTTAACTTTGCTTGAAAGTATTTTATGAGGTGAATCACCCACCGCTACAAATGCGCCGCATTTGCTGGCGAGCTGGATTAAACAGAATACTTAAAACCCGCTTGCAAGCTTCAGAATGAAGCCATGCGTAACTTTGGGTCATCCCTGCCCAAAAAAATGCATCGCGTTTTCCTTGATGGCATGCCGTTTATCTAACATTCACAAAGCATGGGTTCTAATATTGATACTGGCGTTAGTCTGCTGTGGCGGCGTGTTTTGCAACAAGGGCAGACAAAATTCTATGGAGTGGCTTTTTACCTGTGTTGCTCCCACAAGTCGAGCAGATGTAAGGTTTTGCCTTTCCAATTAGCCTTGCATTCTAATAGGCTAATAAGCTTAGACCAATGTCTAAACCTATGGTTTTTTGAGCGGGGCAAGCATTCCGCTTGCTTGGTTTATGATCCTCGCAACTCACAAGAAGTAGCATTTATCCGCTACACAAGAGATAAACCCCTGCTTGATGTATAGGCAAATGCCTATGAAACTTAGCTTTGACTGGCTCTTTGAACTTGGGTAGCTTGAATTGCTTATTATCTAAACCTAAACCTATTTCTAAGTGTTATGGGACACAGAAAGACTGCTTGGCATACTTTTTAGAATTTGAATAGATTTAAATCTAGGGACATACTCCCCATAGCTAAAGCTAGGGGCTTTATGGCGCAAGTTGATAGGATAATAATAAACTTTAAAAATCATTAGGATTTTGTTGCTATATTCACTTTCTTATTTTTGGAGGAAATATGGCAATTTTTGGTAAATTAACTTCTCTTGAATCTCTTTTTAGGAAGACTTTGGAGCTAGAGTTTTTGTACACATATTTGCAAAGTTTGTTAGAAAAGACTCATATTCATCACCAGAATCTCATACAACAAGAGATAGGCTCTGTAAGGCATGAATTAGATCATGGTATGCATGCAATGACAATTGTCTATCGTCCCACAGAAGGAGTGCTAGAAACACACCGCAAGTATCTTGACTTTTTGCTAGTGGTGCAAGGGAGTGAGCTAGTAGTTTTTGGTGATCGAGGGGATTTACGCGTGCAAAACCCCTATGATGCTAAACAGGATCAAGAAACCTACGCAGATGATCCTAATCTCTCTGAGGTGTGCATGCATGCAGGCATGCTTGGAATATTCCTAGACTACGATGCGCACACTACGCGCTCTCATCATGCGCAAATAGTGCGTAAAGTTGTGGTTAAAGTGCCACAGGAATTGATCAAATTGAAATTATGAGAGTGCGCCAATGAAGTATTTTTGGATCGTGTTTGGGTTGGCGTGTGAGGTGCTTGGGGCTAATGCTCTAGAAGGTGTGTATCAAACCCAATCTTTTCTCTACATGAAAAGTTCGTATGTGGAATTTTTTAAATATGAGGGAAAATACTACGCTTATGGAATTGCCAATGTTGATGGTTCTCAAGCTAAAAAGGACATCTACAATAAAGATCCGGCTTTGCGTGATCGCAGTGATAAGGGAGTGGTGTTTTTGTACGATTTGACCCATGTCAATGATGATACTTACAAAAATGGCAGAGCCTATAATTTTTACGATGGACGCACCTATTATGTGCAAGTACGCCAAAAGAAAAACGGGGATTTAAAATTTCTGCCTAGTTTCGATCGGCGTGGTTTCTTTGGTAAGACCTTTATTTGGAAAAAGCTGGACGATGCCTATCTCAAAGAGCATGGCATTGTGAAACCTGACTTTTCTAGGGTATTAGAAACCCTAAAAGAAATCCAGCGCGAAGGTTCCTAGAGCTTTAGATATTTAAGTGCAATCTTGAGCGCATTAGTGGCTGCTCCAACTCTGAGTTGATCAGCCACACACCACAAATGCACAACACTAGAATCAAAGAGGTCGGAGCGGATGCGCCCTACAAAACTTTGATCGGTATGGCTAGCATGAATAGGCATAGGGTATAGTGCCTGTGCAGGGTCATCTTGTACAACCACATTAGACGCATTTTCTAAGATTTCTCTAACCTCTTGCGCACTCGTGGGGCGTGCAAAATGTACACTTAAACTTTCGCTATGACTTCTAAGCACAGGCACGCGCACACAGGTAGCTGAGATGGAAAAATTGGCATGCATGATCTTGTGAGTCTCTTGCACCATTTTCATCTCCTCTTTAGTGTAGCCTGAGGGCAGAAATATGTCAATTTGGGGGATCACATTGAGCGCGATGGGGTAAGGGAAAACATTACAAGTTTGATCGCCTTGCATTTGAGCTTGCAACTCCGACATGCCCCTATTTCCCGCTCCACTTACGGCTTGATAAGTACTCACATCGACACGCGTAATCTCTAAAGCTTGGTGTAAAGGGTGCAAGACCTGCACCATTTGAATTGTCGAGCAGTTAGGGTTAGCAATGATGTTTCTAGGGCAGACCTGTAGATCATCAGCATTGACTTCGGGCACTACTAAGGGAATGTCTTTCTCTAGACGAAAAAAGCTAGTGTTATCAATGACCAATGCCCCAGCACGCGCCGCGCTAGGCGCAAACTCTGCACTCACTTTTCCTCCTGCACTGAAAAAAGCGATATCCACCTTCTCCTGAGCAAAGATATCATGGGTGGTCTCTAAAATGTAGTGAGTACGCCCAAAGGCACTAAGGGGCGTGTTCGCACTTCTCTTACTGGCTAAGGGTACAAAGCGCTCTATAGGAAAATTCCATTTTTCTAGAAGTTCGATAATTTGCGCGCCCACAGCCCCACTTGCCCCCACAAGGGCAACATTATAGCGCTTCATTCACTGACCATCGCTAAGGCTTTTAAAAAGCTCAAATTGTTGACCTGCACCCCCGTAGTCATGTTTTTGAGCGTCAAACTCCGTGTGCGCACCTCTTCTTCACCTAGCACCACTACAAACTCATGCCCCTTATGGTTAGCGTAACTAAAGGGTTTTTTGAGTTTTTCAATTTCGGGGTAAAGCTCAGTATTGACATCACTTTGACGGAACTTTTGGGCGATTTGAGAGGCATAGGTAAAGTGTTGTGCATCCATACACACCACTAAAACCCGTGCACTAGTGGACTTGCTCTCTACAAGTTCGAGCTCTTCTAATCCCACTAAAAGTCTATCCAACCCTATAGACGCGCCTACACCCGGAAAGTTTTGAGTACTAAAGCTTTTGGAGAGATTATCATAACGCCCTCCTGAACATACGCTCCCCAAAGTAGCAAGGGAATTGAGCGTAGTCTCATAGACAACTCCTGTATAGTATCCAAGCCCCCTAGCGATGGAAAAATCTACTTTAAAATGTTCGGGATTAATCTCTAAGGAGAGCAAGAGATCAAACAGATGTTCGAGCTCTTCTAAACCCTCCTTGAGAGTGTCGTTATAGGTTTTTAAATGTGCGACACTTTTGAAAAATTCAAGCGGATCGCCATTTTGCTTGGTATTAATAATGTGCAAAAAATCTTCAAAGTCTAAACTAGGAAAAAGGGTTTTAAGCTCCAAAAGCACACCTTCCTGCCCAATTTTGCTCAGCTTATCCACCACTCGCAAAAGCGCATGGATACTCTCCTCAGTGTGCACTCCAAAATGCCTACAGAGTCCATTCAGGATTTTGCGGTGGTTAATCCATACGCTAAATTCTTCTAAGTCTAAAGCTTTGAGGCTAGCAATGATCACCTGAATAATCTCACTATCGCAGAGCAAGCTCGCACTTCCAATGAAATCGAAGTCGCATTGGGTAAATTCGCGGTAACGCCCCCGTTGTGAACGCTCGCCCCTAAAAACATTCCCAATTGCATAACGCTTGAAGGGTAACCCTAAGGTGTGGTGGTGTTGAGCAACAAAACGCGCTAGGGGCAGAGTTTGATCAAAGCGCAAACCCACCTCGCGCTTGCCATGGTCTTTAAAGCGATAGATTTCTTTTTGAATTTCGCCCGCTTCTTGGGTGAGAATGGAGGCATATTCTAAATGGGGGGTTTCAATGGGCACAAAGCCAAAACTTCTAAAGACGCTTGCCAACTTGTCTAGCACCGCGCCCTTAGCCATCGCTTCTTTAGGTAGTCTGTCCTTAAAGCCACTCAAGGTCTTGGGGGTGATCATGGTGATCCTTTGTTAAGATAGAGGAATTATAGCGACTTTTTAGAGTAGGTGAATCACCCACCCGCTGAAGCGGGTGGGCTTCTTGCTTCAACGATTCATAACTAGCTATATCCAGTATGTAGCCATACTTGGTTACAGCCCCATTAGAGGAATCTCCACAAGCGTAACTTCGGGTCATTCCTACCCTAGTTTTATCTACCTTGATAGCGTGCCGTTCATCTAGCATACCCAAAGCATAATTTCTAATATTGATACTGGCGTTTAGGTCTCTGTGATGGTATGTTTGACAACAAGGGCAGACAAAATTCCTAATGTGCAGTGGCTTTTTACCCGTGTTGCTCCCACAAATAGAGCAGATTTGAGAGCTAGGAAAGTATTGGTTAATTTTGATAAGGGTTTTACCCTTCCAACCAGCCTTATATTCTAATAGACTAATGAGCCTAGACCAGCTGGCATTAGCAATACTCTTAGCTAGTTTGTGGTTTTTGATCAAATTCCTAACTTTCAAGGTTTCTACTGCGATCAAATCATATTGATTGGTTATCTCGCTACTGATTTTATGTAGGTAGTCCTCTCTGCTATTGCTAATAGAAGCGTGGATTTGTGCCACTTTCTTTGCTTGTTTTTTTCTATTGCTAGAACCTTTGAGTTTTTTAGACAACCTCCTTTGTGCTTTAGTGAGTTTAGCTTGTAGATTTTGAAAAAACTTTTTATAGGGATAGAACACGCCATTGCTGGCTATGACTAGGGACTCTAAACCCATATCTAAACCTATAGCTTTTTTAATGGTTGTAGGTTTAGGTCTAGATTTATGATCCTCATAGCTCACAGAAAGATAATACTTGTCTGCTACACAAGAGATGAAACCTTGTTTGATGACAGAGCCCATAGGCAAATGCCTATGAAACTTGGCTTTAATAGCTTCTTTGAACTTGGGTAGCTTGAATTGCTTCTTGTCTAAATCTATTTCTAAGTGTTGCGGGACACAGAAAGATTGCTTGGCATACTTTTTAGATTTGAATCTAGGATAATCTGCCAGCTTAGAGAAAAATCGATCGAAGGCTGTTGTCAGCTGTCTTAGTGCCATCTGCAAGCTTTGAGAGTTGCATTCACTTAGGTAAGCGTAAGCCTCTTGCTTTTTAAGGGTGGTGAGCACCTTTTGCATGCTGAAGTAATTTTCTCTAATGCCCTGTGCGTATTGCTTTTGGCGGTATTCTAAAAAGTAGTTATAGACCACCCTAGCACAGCCAAAGTGCTTGTGTATCAAGGTTTTTTGCTCAACACTAGGGTAAATCCTAAACTTCATTGCTTTAAGCAATTTCTTACGCCTTAACTATTTTACATCATTGTAACATAATTTTATAAAATATTTTTGGGGCATAGAACCATGAAAGAAAACTCTTACAAACTTAGGGGTTATTTATCCACAAGCAGGGGCAAACATAATCTAAAAGCCCATTTGATTTTAGTGTGTAAATACAGAAAAAAGTTGCTCGTAGGAGATGTGGCTATTTTTATAAAGTCTGTGGTTGAAGAGATAGAGGAAAGCTCAGATTTTACCATCATGGCAATGGAAACCGACAAAGACCATCTGCTTTGATGATTTAGTATATCCCTAGAGTGTCTATCAGCTCCATTATCTTGCGGATCAAACAGATCACTACTTATAAAGTTTGGAGAGAAGAAAGATTTATCCCGTTCTTACGCAAACATTTTTGGAAAAATTTTTGGACAGATGGATTTTTTGCTTGCTCCATAGGAGAGGCTAACCCAGAAACCATCAAAAGATATATAGAAAATCAGGGATAAGTGGCATTCATCCCACCCGCTAAAGACGAGTGGGATTTCTGCCGGAGAGGCTTAAAAATAGGTGAGAAAAGGCTTTTATGCTCATTTGATGAGTTATGTCATGGTCTTGTCCACACCCCACAAGGCATGGTGCTGACCATAGACTGAAACACTTCCATCAGAGAGAACCACAAAATCGGTTGACACATTCCCCATAACTGAAGCTAGGGACTTTACGGCGCGGTTGGCTAATCCTGGTGAAGAAACCACAAAAAGCCACAAGGACAGCTTTATATTTCCCCCATTTGGACTTGGTCCCCTAAAGCAAGCCTAACACTTTTTGCGCATGCCCTTTAGCCTTGACATTGTAAAGTGCGTGGATGATCTTGCCCTCTTTGTCGATCACAAAAGTAGAGCGAATAATTCCAACACTCGTCTTGCCATAGAGATTTTTTTCTCCATAAGCTCCATAGGTTTTAGCTACCTTGCAATCCGGATCGCTCAAGAGTTCAATACCTAATTGTTCGCTTTCAATAAAATGGCAATGACTTTGTGTGTCATCAGGACTTACACCTAAGATCACCGCGCCCTTAGCCTCAAATTCTGCCTTGAGTTTTGTAAAATCCTGCACTTCGATGGTGCAACCGGGAGTGTTGTCCTTAGGGTAAAAATAAAGCACCACACTTTTACCTAAAAAGTCCTTCAGACTCACGCTTTTATGATGTGCATTACATAAGGTAAAGGCAGGAGCGGGAGTGTTAGATTCTAAACGCATTATTTTCCTTTCAATATAGGATCACACGCACGACCATCGGTCCATGTACGCCAAAGACGGTTTTAAGCTCAATATCAGCAGTACGACTAGGTCCGCCAATAAAAAGCATGTTGGTAGGTAGCCTATTTGCATTTTGAGATTTTAGGATGGCTAATCCTTGCGCCAAATCGCGCACGATCGCCTCTTTTTCTAATAGAATAATGCATTTGAGAGTGATGAGCGAGGTGAGTCTAGGGCTTTGCTTAGAAGAAACTACCCCCACAATTCCTAAATTAGCCACCCCGCATGCTGCTTTGACAATGGAAGTGTCAATGTCAAAGAGTTCACTACGAAACGCTTCGATCTCTTTGTCATAGGGAATTTTTGTAAACTCCCCGCTCAAAGTTTCCATATCTACAGGCAAATCCATAGCATGTAAAACCTTTTGGCTCTGCATCGATTCTAGAGCTTCTTGTACACTTTGGCTCAAGTTTTCCAAAGAAGAGAGCACTACCTCTGCGCGGTTAAGTTCTTGGAAATGCATGTACTCTTCTAGCAAATTGTCTTTCTCGTCCAAGATGATATTTTTAAAATGCCCTTCTTGATGCGTAATGGGGTGTTTCTTGAGCGCATTTTGGATACGCTCTAGGACAATTTGTTTACTCATAAACCACCCCCTGCATGTTTTTAAGCTGGCTGTGCAAGCTTGCATCTACAACAGGCATGTCTCTATAGCGCATCCAAACTTTTAGCACAGGCACATACGCCCCAACAAACTTACCTAAAGGCGCAAAAAAATGTGCAACTTTCCACCCCCAACGCCAAAGCGGACCATTACATGCCGCCTTAGTGTAGAGGTCCATGCAAAATTCCTCTAACTTGTTGTGTTTAGTGTCCTTATAGCCCCGCACTACCCCTCGCCCCTCGTGTACTTTTTCTGCACGTAAATCTCTAATGAGTTCAGGAAGAGGGATTTTTACCGGGCAAACTTCGCCACAACGCCCGCACAGACTGCAGAGATTAGCAATAGGTCCATAATTATCCAGTCCAAAGAGTTGGGGAGTGATCACCACACCAATAGGTCCAGGATAGGTTGCTAAGTAACCGTGCCCGCTAATCTTATCATAAACCGGGCAGTGATTTAGGCATGTCCCACAGCGGATACAACTTAGGGCGCGGTAATATTTTTCATCAGCCAAGATATTAGAGCGGTTATGATCAAGCAGAATAATATGCGCCTCTTTAGGTCCGTCCAAATCCCCGCTTTGTCTAGGTCCTGTGATGATGTTTTGATAACAGGTGATAGGCACACCCACCGCACTAGGGCAGAGTAGGTTATTAAGGATCGCGGCATCTTCAAAGTTTTCTACTATCTTTTCAATGCCACAAATAGCCACATGGATATCGCAGGCTGTGGTACTCATGCGCCCATTGCCTTCGTTTTCTACCAGCCACAACGCCCCCTCATCTGCGATCGCAAAATTTACCCCTGAAATACCCATCTTAAAGCTTTCAAATTCCGTACGCATGTGCTTTCTAGCAATAGCGTTGAGTTTTTCAGGTTCGCTCTCTAAGGGCGCACCTAGTTTCTTTTGGAAAATCTCGCCAACTTGGTGGCGGTTCTTATGGATGGCGGGTACAACAATGTGTACGGGGTGCTCGTGAATCAGCTGGATAATGAGTTCACCCAAATCAGTTTCCTTAGCTACGATACCCTTTTCTTCCAAAAAGCGGTTGAGCTCGATCTCTTCGCTAGCCATAGACTTACCCTTTAAGATGCGCTCTACACCCCGTTCCTTAGCGAGGTTATAGATGATTTCATTGGCATCATATGCACTACTAGCGTAGTGTACGATGAAGCCATTCTCACGCGCCTTATGCTCAAAGGTCTCTAAGTAGTGATCCAATTTGGAAAGCACTTTTAACTTAGCATTTTTACCCAGTTCTCTGAGTTCTTCCCACTCAGGGTAACGACTTTCGATAAGTTTTTTGCGGTTATGGATCAAAGTGTCCATTGCGGAGCGTAAGTTGGTACGCAATTGTGCATCACCTAATTTTTCGGTGATAACCTCTTGGTAATCATGGGTATTATGCAGCATTTAGACTCCTACTCTTTGAGCTAGAAAATCGTAAAAATGCATGGTCTTAGTGGAGCTTTGTCTCTTCGTCATCGCAGTGCTGATATTGAGTAAACACCCCGCATCAGCTGAGATTAGATAATCTACTTGACGACTTTCGATGTCTTTAATTTTCTCTTCCACCATCGCATGGGAAATCTCCGGCTCTTTAACACAGAAAGTTCCCCCAAACCCACAACATTCCTCTTCGCGCTCTAAGGGGATAAGTTCCACATTGGAAAGTTGGGCGATCAAATTTTTTGCATTCTGGATCACTTTAGAAACCCGTAAGGCATGGCAATTAGAATGCCAAGTGATTTTAGTAGGCGCGCCCTTGTCTTCATAATGCACGCCCAAATGTTTGTCTAAAAATTCTGAGAGTTCAAAAACCCGCGCACAGAAGTGCTTAACTTCTTCGAGTTCCGAATGCCCCTCAAAGAGTTCTAAAAAGTCATGCGCCATCATGCCCATGCATGACCCACTAGGTACAATGATGGGATGATCCTGCTCAAATAGTCTAATATTGTGCAACACTACCTGACGGGTTTGATCGTAATAACCCGAATTGTAGCTAGGTTGTCCACAGCAAGTCTGATCTTTTTTAAAGATCACCTCCACGCCCTCCTTGCGTAAGAGTTTAACGCAGTTAAGAATCGTATTGCTGTAGAGTCCCCCGCCCAAGCAGGTAGCAAAAAAATACACCTTCATCACGCTTCCTTCAAAATCAGTTAAAAAACGGGATTATTATAGCCAATTAATGTTGGAAAAACTCCGCCATCACTTCACCCTCTTTAGGAATAGGGAAAAAAATATCTAAATTAGGTGAGATGAAAACACGACTCCCTTCTTTGATAGTGATGATAGGATTGAGCTTGCTTTTATCTTTGAGAATTTGAGCGATGATTTGGTTTAAGCCCATGCCCGTTTGGCGCGTCAACTGCATTAATAGAAAATCTCCGAAGAGATTGTTTTTGCCGGTTTTGTTGGCGATTGCTGAGGTGAGCGCGATGAGCAAGCCATTAGACAGAGTTGAAACCAGTAAGGGCATGCCATAGCGTTGGAAATTATGCGTGATCACTTCCCCCACCAGCCCGCTATAACCCTTGACATCTGCTCCTTTGGCGTTAGTGAGCATGATATTTACCCCATGCGGAGTGATGATACGCGTCCAAATGATGTCTAAACGATAATCTCCAATCTTATTATTATTGTTATAGTAACCAATCACCTTAGAGCCCTTAGGGATCAGCACAGCCCTACCCATGTTGGCAAAGATATCGCTTTCTACTTGAGCAATAATCTTACCAGCGAGTTGCGAGCTAATAGGAGTGATGAGGAAGGCAGGAATCATCTTATCTGCAGTTAAGGTGCGCGAAAGCTTGTTCTCATGGGTGGCGATGTCCTTAGCTTTAAGATTCTCAAATCCCTTAGAGCCATAATCTATTTCCAACGCCTGCGTCTCCTCTGGAACTTCTAAAGAATTTGATGTTTCAAAGGCTTGGATACGCATCGCTAGCATGTCCAATCTATCCTGCTCTAGTTCTCGTTCTAGGGAAGAGTCAGGTTTTGGGGGTGGTGAGGGCCTTTTCTTGGTTTGCTGCAGAGCAGCTTGCAGAGCTTCTATGTGGCGCGCGTTGGCTTCTAGTTTTTCCTGAAGTGGGGTGTTATTTGAAGTTGTAGTTGGGGGTTCTTTGGGGGCAGTTTTGGGAGGCTCAAAAAGATAATCTGCAAGGGGGTAATTGACCTCTTCTAGTTGGGGAACGGGTGTAGGGGATGGCAAGGCGGGGCGATGTACCCATAAAGAAAGCGCGATAATGCCTCCCATCGCGCCTAAGGATAGCGCGATTTTACGCGCCCATTTTCTCATGGTTTGGTGCGACGCACACAGGCATGCTGTTTGCCTTCTCTCAGCGTCCATTGATTTGCAATGTCCTCAGCGATCAGATAATCCCCTACAACGCGCGTATTGACGGGATTATCATAACCATCAATCACTTTATAGACTACAGGAAACTTCGTCTGTGAGTGCTGGCGGTTGAACTTAAAATAAGTGAAATGCGCATCATTGAAAACGTCTAAGGGAACGATGGGATTTTTACGTTTGAAAGCGACTTTGCAAAGCCAAAGACAAAACCATGCGCGTTTTTTGGCTTGCAGAAGGCGATAGCCCCTTTGAATTTTGTTTTTTTCTATAAACATGGCATTGGTTGCGTCCCCAATCTTCAAGTAGTGCGCATCGTCTTGGGCTTGGTAGCTAGGCTGGGTTTCTTGAAGCTCTGTTTCTAAAAGGGCTAGGGGTTGTTGTTCTTTCTCTGTGAAAAAATGGCGTTGTGAGACATAGACGCTTAGCGTGGGGTGTTTTGAGCTGGTAAAGGTGGTTGAAAAAATGTAGAAGGCGTAAATCTTGCCACTCTTGCCAATCACACTCAAATTAGAATCGACACCAATTTGTAGGGGCTTGATCAATAACACATTGCTATTTTGGTGTGCATCTGTGCCCAACACTTTAGTGCTAAAGCCTACAGAATCGCCTAAAATCACTTCTAAAATAGGCTCTTCAAAGATGAGCATGGTTACCATTGCGTAGCGCAAACGGAGCTTATGGGTTTCGCCTAAATGGTAATCAATGAATAATGTGTTATCTAGGTTATGGCGATTTTTATAGAAAAAACTTCTTTGAATAGCATTAAGATCCTGCATAGAATAAGGGGCTGATTCTGAGGTTTGCGGTTCTTCTGGTGTCGCGAGGGGTTGTGAGGAATTAGCAGACGCATCAGT
>NZ_FZMF01000036.1 GCF_900197685.1 Helicobacter baculiformis
TGTGTGATGTTATTGCGCTCTTCAGCAAAAGAATCATAGAAAGCAGCATGCCAACTCGCATTGTCAGAACACTCTGGTCTGAAGGTGCTAATGTAGGTGGGGTCTGTTTGGGTGCGTTTTATTTCTGCCAAGATGATTTGATGATCACTTTTCAAACCCCTCAAATAGGATCTCCGTGAATAGTCATCTTTGAGTCGTTCTTCATCGCTAAGTAGGTCTGCAAACCTCACATGTTCTTTGAACGCATCCTCATGCTTCTTTTTTTCTTGTTCAAGCCGTGCGTATTCTTGCTCCAAGTGCTCTAACTCTTGTGGCTGTATCATTTCTTGGCCTTCTTTTGCCCTGTTGATACTAAACCCAATAGACTCAGCTTGGCGGTAAAGCTCCCAATACGCCTGCTTGTGTTCAAGTGCCCTTTGCATCCATGCCTCATAAAGTGGCTCTTCTCTCTCCAGTTCAACTCTTAAACGCGCCTCCTCCTCTACCAAAAAAGCGTTCATGGCTTTGATTTGTGCAATGTAGGATGCATTGCCATGTTCTTTCTCTATTTCTTGTCCCTCGCCTTTGTTGCCCGCTTTCTCTACACCAGATGCGCTTGGATGTTGGGCTTCTAATTCTTGCTGCGTCCTCTTTTCTAACCTCTCTTTAAATGCAGTAAAGAGCTCTGTGAGGGCATCTTTGGATTTTTCACTCTCTGTGAAGAACCTGTAAAATTCCATTTGACCCTCTTGGTAAAGACGAAGCACTCCATCCTTTTTGAATGTATCCTCAAAAGCGGTGCGTTGGTTCTGTGCATCTGAAGCTACAAAGTTTTGCACAAAGGTTGGGTTTTCTAGCATGTGGTTTAAAACACTCTCTAGGGCGGGATGGTAGAAAATCTGTGGTGCTATATTGGTCTCTTCACTTGCTAGAATGCCCTCTTTGCTCTCTAGCTTCTCTGGGGTGGTGTGTGTTGTGGTGTTGTGTGGTATTGCCATACTTTCTTGTGCATTGTTTTCAGATGTGAGATTGTGTGTTGCTGTAGCTTCTGCTTTGCTAGCAAATTGCTCAGACCTAGCCACAAAGGCACTCTTATAATTCTTGTCTGCACTGCATTTGGCAATCTCTTTCACAATCTCTCTACAATCCTCTTTAAGGGCTTGCAAGGTTTCTAATTTAGGATACTGCGCCTCTTTAGACAGCAAGATTTCTAAGCTCTTGACTTCTTGTTCTATCTTGTCTTGGTGTTCTTGTTCTCTTTGGATTGTTTTTTCTAGCTTTTCTAGGCTATTGTTGCACTTGCGCAAAAAGCTTTTAAAGTCTATGTCTTGAAAACTCCCGACATCTAGCAAGTGTTGCTTGTTTTTGGTATAGATTAGATTGTCAGGTTGGGTATAGAGATTAGAATCATCCGGGTGGCAGATGTAAAACTCTAGCCTGTTTTGGTAAGACATCGCCTTGAAAAGCAAGCCTCTATAGCCCATCACATCTATCTCCACTCCCTCATTTTCTATAGCATTTTGCACTAGAGACTTAAAGAGCTTTTCCATACGCTCCAAGTTTTGTTTGTTTGACTCCTCAGATTTCAAGAGATGAAAGACTTGTGTCTTGCTTGTTGTTGCTCCTAAAGCTAAAGCTCTGGGTTCTTGAAAACTCCCCTCATAAAGCTCAATGCTGACAGATTCTCTCTTGGGTTCTCTGCGCTCTATGAGGGCATTTAGAGTGTCTAACTGCTTTTTTGAGTGTTGTAATGCGCCCTTATTTCTTTGCAAACTTTCTTGTTTGAAGTGTTGTTCTTTTAAAAAAGCTTTGTAGAGATTTTCTTCTTTTCTAAGAATTTGTCTCAAGCGCACTTCTTGCACAATCAAGGGATTGCCGGTAGCTAGGGCTTTCATCTCTGAAGCATCGGCACTCCCCATTGTGATGTCTTCTAATTCTCTAAGACCTAGTTTATGGGCGCTTCTAAATTGCTCCAAGCTTTTGCTCTTGCTCTCTATGATCTGCCACATTCTGCTATCATAGGTCTGTTTTGTGGCGTATCTAAAGAGTTTGATGGCAAAGTGTTCAGGGTCTCTTTCAAACAAGACATTGCCCTGTCTGATAAGTCGTCCTTCCATTTGCAAGAGTTCATCAGGTCTCCAAGGACAATCTAAAAAATGCCCTGCTACTAGGCGTTCTTGCACATTCGTGCCCACTCCCATTTTGGCTGGACTGCCTAATAACACCCGGATTTCTCCGCTATTGACTTTTTTAAAGAGTTCTTGTTTTTGCGCTTCAGTTTTGGCATCGTGGATAAAGGCAATTTCAGATTGGGGGATGCCTAGTTTGACTAACCTTCTTAACACATCACTATAGACATCAAAGGAGGCGTTTTGGGCTATCTGTGTGTCTACATCTAAGGCTTTGGCTTGTTCTTCTGCTAATGCGTCTTGTAGTTCTGCTTGGCTAGGGGTGGTGGCTTGCCCTTGCTCATTGTATTCTGTCAGACTCTCTAAAAGCTCTTGCACGCCATCTTGGATATTTTCTTGCTCTTGGGTGTTGGCATCCTCTAATTGCACTCTCTGGCTATGCACTTTGGGGGTAGATAGACTAATGAAGACTAATTGTGTGCCCTTGTCCTTATCCCACTCTTTATATTGCTCATAGATTTGCACAGCCATTGCTTGGGCTTTACAATGCTTATCTTGCACTTTTGCATCTGGATCAATCAAACGATAATCTAGGGCTGCTTTTCTAGCGTCTGTGGTGCAAGCTAGGATATTATCTCCTCCCTTTTCTGGCTTTTTACCCTTGCATTTTTCCATCCGATCCACAATACTCCCTTCATTGAATTTACCCTCTTCATCTTGTATCCCAATGAAACGCGCCACATCCTCACTTCTAGGCACAACAATGTTGATGGGCTTGCCTCCCTCTATTTTGGGCACGAAGTGGGGATTAAATTTTTGAATGTCTGCATTGCTAATGACATCTGCAAAGCTTCGATACATCGTGCTAAGTTCTTGCACCCCATTGAATTTAGAAAAACGACTCACCACTTTATAATTTTGGGCGCTGGTGTCTAACTCTAAATCTGCTTGGATTTGCCCAAAGGTTTGTGCCCAGTCATCAAAGTTGTAGATGCCCTTGTCTTTGAGGGTCTCCGGCTGTAAATAGCGTTGCAAATGGTAAAGCTCTGCAATAGAATTAGCAATGGGCGTACCTGTTAAAAACATGATCTTAGCCCCTTTGCCGTGTAGGTATTGGGTCTTGACAAAGAGATCGCTAGCACGCCTTGAGCCTTGTTGATTGCCCAAACCTGCCACGCCTTGCATATTGGTGCTAAAGCCTAAGTTCTTAAACAAATGGGCTTCATCTACAATCAAGTTGTCAATGCCCATTTGGCTTATGTCTATGTGGCTTTTATTCTGTGTCAATAGTTTAGAATATTTGGCTCCTATGCGCTTGATAGCCTGTTCTTCAGCACGGACACTCATCACCGCTGATTTGTCTAACAATCCATTCTTGACCAGTTGTCTTAAATATTTATTACTACTACGTAAGGTTTCTTCTTCTTCAGCCCACATGTGCGTAATAGTTTGTTCAGGATTAGCCAAAAACTCTAACTGGCTATGGGCAATAATCACGGCATCGTATTGGTTGTTGGCAATCTGGTTATAGAGTTGTTCGCGTTGCTTAGGACTAAAGTCTTCACTCTCCACCACTAGGACATTAGCATCAGGGTAGGCTTTGTAAAACTCTTGCGCCCATTGCTTGGTTAAATGATTGGGCACAGCAATCAAGCTCTTGTTGACTAAGCCCATACGCTTTTGCTCCATACAACTCGCAATAGCCACTAAAGTCTTGCCTGCCCCCACTTGGTGATCCAAACACAGGGTGCGCTCTTGGATCGCTCTAAAAATGGCATTCTTTTGATGGGGTCTAAGTTCTATGTCTTGGTTAAAGCCTTCTAAATGCAAGTGCGATCCATCATAGCTTTTGAGCACATCGGTGTTGAAGGTGTCGTTATAGATTTGTTCTAAATGTGTGCGCCGTTCATAATCTGCATAAATCCACTCTTTAAAGGCTTCTTGGAGTTGTATAGCCCTTTCTTGGGCTAAGGCACTTTGCTCCTCATCCACCACCATTACAGGTTTGCCCTCTGCATCAACTTTGTTAGGATCGGGGTATTTGATTTCAAGGGGTGTGTTATTGAACACACATTCTAACAAACGCGCTCCGCTCAATTTCATTTTGCTAGGATTGTATTTATCCCTAATGCCTAAGAAGTCTAATTCTGTAGTGTCATTGACATGAAAGCCTCTAGGGTTTTTAGCCACATAGAGGCATTGCTTGATATAGTCCTCATAAAACACGCCCTCTCTACCCGATTGGCTATAATTCTCTCCGACTTGCTCTAAGAGAAATTGCTCATAGTATGTAGGTGGGATCCAGGGCGTGCCTAAATGCACGGATATGTCGATAGCCTTGATGTCTGCTGGGATGATGGCTTCTAGCTCTTTTAAATTCTCTGCTAAATCCTCCCTACCTGCCTCTATGGCTTGTTTGACCTCTTTGAATTTTTGCTTGACATTCCCACTCAAATAGTCAGTGGCTAGGACATAGCTAGGGTGTTCTAAATGGTTTTTAAAGATTAACTTTTGCTCTAAAAGTTCTTCAAGGGTGTTTTCTACACTCTGTGTTGTGAAGTGTTTGGCGATAAAGGCTAAATCCAATCCCCCCGTTTCACTCACGCTGGCAATCAGAGCTTCTTTAGCATTGGTGATAGCAAATGCTTTCTTGGGGCTTAGGGTGCGCTTAGAGAAAATATCTGCCTTTTGAGCACGGGGTTTTCTCACAGATAAGCCTTGAGCTTGAGCTTGGGCTTTGTTGATGCCCTTGTCAAATTCTCTCTCTAAGCCTAGAACCTTAGCCCCGTGCAAGTCATATTTGAGGTCTTTGCGGTTTTTGTTTTCATTTAGATAACCAAAGGTTTTTACAAAACCATTATAGAGAGTATTGAGCTTTTCTCTTTTGATTTCTAGTTCCCCATCAGTGCTCAAGGGGCTTAATTCCGCTTTGAGCAAGTCATTGAACGCATCTCTTAAAGGGATAAAAGCTTGGATACGCTTTTTTTGCATTTTTGTTTTGATTTGGGGGACTTGTTCTAAGAGGATAACAGGCAATGCCTCCAAATAGCTCTCATCTTCTCTCCCCGAGTTGTTCATAGCTTTGATCTTGTAAATTTCTCCTTCAAACTCTACATAATTGCCCACATTTAGGCTCTTGAAACTTTTGGCATATTGGGCAAATTTGTGGTGTGAGTGATCTAAAATCACAAGCCCTTGGGGATATTCTGTTTTTCTATACTTGTAGATGTCTTTGGGCAAAGTAGAGATGAGAGAAGAGATGGCTTGCTTTAAATCTAAAGAGGCTTGGGGAGTGTTGGTGAGCTCCAAACTTTTTTGGGCGATGCGCATTTGCACATCTCCCAAGATATGCTCAGGGTGTTTGGCAAAATACTCATTGAAGCAAAAACCTAAGATATCCTTTTTATTCCTTTCAAAGAAAGCGTGTATTTGTTCTTTTTGTGCCTCATTCCAGTCTGGGACCACTAACTCTGGCGTGCTGTTAGCCTTGCCAATCCCCAAGAATTCATCAATAGCCTTAGCTAGTCTGAGGTGCTCGTGAGCAGTAGTGCCCCTGATGTGCTCCGTGTGTGGAGTGAGCAAATCCAAGTCCAGCTTTTCGCCCACTCTGTAATAGGGGGCAGATTGTATAAACTCTTGGTGGAGCTCTGTATCTTTGCCCTTTTTGAAAAACACTAAATCCGTAGTAACCTCGGTGCCTGTGCCTTTAAACACATCATTGGGTAGTCTAATCGCCCCTAAGAAGCTGGCTTGCTTGGCGATGTGCTCACGCATCGTGCTATCTTTTGCGTCTAAAAAAGAACTAGAGATGACAAAGGCTAAAATGCCATCTTCTTTCAAATGTTTGAGAGCCTTACCCACAAAGTAGTTATGCACACTCGCGCCACTTAAGTCCTTGTCCCCATCATAAATCAAATTCTCCCCATAGGGGGGATTGCCAATGAAGGCATCAAAATCACGGGTGAAGTTGAATTTTTCAAACTTCTCGCGACAGATGTTTTGGAGTGGGTGGAGCATTTTAGTGATCCTAGCACTCACACTATTTGTTTCTGTGGCGCTGAAGTGGTAATTAGCATGCGGTGGGGCATAGCTTAGAAAATTCCCAATCCCCACACTGGGCTCAAAGATTTCTTTGGTATTACCATCCTTATTAAATCCAAAACGCTCTAAACTTTCATAGATGGCATCTACGATCATCTTAGGGGTGTAGTAGGCATCTAGGGTGGATGTGCGGGCTTGGTAGTAAGATGCGGGGTCTAAGATAGTTTGCAATTCCAAGAACTCTGGGCTCTCTTGGCTAGAATCAAAGAAAACACCCATAGAACCCCAGCCACTATACCGGCTTAGAATTTCTTGTTCTGTTTTAGTGGCTTTTCTGTGTTCTTGCCTTAGCTGTTCTAGAAGCTTGATGGCTGCTACATTGGCTTCATAGCGTCTTTTAGGGGTGGTGGGGGTGCGCTCCTCTTGGGTTTTAAAATCACTCTGAGGATTGCCCACTGCCTGTATGTTCGTGCTTGCTTCTTGTGTGTCCTCTGCATTGGCACTCTCAACTTCTGCTCCTCCTATTTCAGAGGTATTTAGTTCTGGTGTATCAATGCCTCCAGACTCATATTGGAGTGTGCCATCAATTCCTCGTCCTTGCCCAAGCACTCGCTGTAATTCCTCCCTGTGGTGGGGGGGTCTATGATCAAACAGTGATAGGGGTTGATTTGGGCTTGTTGGAGTATCTCCATATCTGTTATCCCCTCTGCGCGCTGAATCTGTGCCTGTGTCCGATCCAAGATCGCTAACTCCATCTTGGTTTGGTCGCGCACTATGTAGAACAGAATGTCTAGGTGTAGATGGTAGATCATGTGAGGAAACCAGCTCCTCCAGCGATCCAGCACCAGAAACTCGTAACCCTCCAGTTTCTCGTGATTGTATAACCACATCAGTTGCTCCCAGCGCTCCGGATTGGTCCTCTCTATCTTCTCTTTCAAGGTCTCCAACCTCAATGGGTGGATGTGCATGCGCTCTAATGGATAAATCCCCTTTGAGATTGCCTCCTGATAGAGTAGAAGGTCCTCGCGCTCCATCTGCACTTTCTGCCTCTCCTCTTGCTCGCGCTCCATCACCCTCTCTAAGCCTATTTGGATGCTCAACTTCAACTGATCCCCGTAATGCCCTGCGCTCTCCTTCATCCCCTCCTCCCCTAGACTCAAGAAGTATCCCCTCTCCTGTGAGCTCAATTCTTGAGCTAGTTTCTCCCACTTCTCCCACAATCCCTCCAACCATGGGTTGTCCTTGTCTATCCCCATACTGCTTTGTATCGCCTGCATAAACTCCTCTATGCTCGCTTCTTTCATGGTCTTCTCCTGTATGTGGTGGTGTGGATTGTATCGGGTTTTGAAGATTCTTGTCTAAATCATCTACAAGCTTGTATAGCCAATCTTTCAGTACATAGCTACCCATTTCATAGATATAGTACTTCGTAGATGAAGTGTGGATTTCTTGTGCCACATTTTCTAGGGGTCTGAGGTCTGCAACTAAAGCTGATTGCATATCAACATCCCAAGCAGAGGGTGTGGGGATGAAGGGGCGATTTTCATCATTGGCATCGCGCTCATAAAGCATGCCAGCTGTTCTAAGACCTTTGATCAAATAATCATTGAGTTCTTGAAGGGGTAACGCCCCAGTACCGACACTATCAGACACAAAAACTTCATTGCAGTTTTCTTCAAAGATTTGGGCTAAAATACTTTCCACTTCGCGCATGTGTTTGTAAAAATAGGGCTGTGTGATAGGGTTTATGCTCTCTTCTCCTACCTTACTAACCTTATAGTATACACGCTCATGCACTTCTAAGAGTTGTGCTCTTAAGTGTGCATCCTCAGAGAGAGATTTTCCCTGCTCTAAAGACACGCAAATCTCTTCTAGTTTTTCAGGGATGGTGTACACAGGCAGGTAGTAGGGGTTGCTAATGTAAAAACCATTGAGCAAATCATTGAGCTTTTGCTTTTGTTTTACCTTATCCCCCCTATAAAAGTTAGAGCCACGCATTAAGGCAAATTCAGCGGAGAAATATTCTCCATACAAGCTTACCATTTTCTCTTTGTCATAAGAAAAATCGGGCTCAATCTCTTCTAAGAGCTCCTGCCATGTCCAAAAATCTTGTTCTATATTTTCTTGCTCTGTACTGTCTGTTGCAGTATTCTCTAACTCGATACCTTCTTGAACGATGCTGTGTGCGCTACCCTCTACTGCCACATTTTTCTGTGTGGAGTTTTCGGACGTGGGATCGTTTATCTCTAATGCCTGCGCGCTACGCTCCTCTTGTTCTATGACATCAAGTCTTTTATCAGAGATTGGGGGTGTGGGGGGTTCTTGCTGGACTTCACTTTCAGCCGTGTGTTCCTGCTTGGATGTGAATTGCGCCATTAGTTGCTTCAGTTGCTCTAATTGTTCTAAGATGGCTGTATTTTGGGCTTGCAGGGTTTCTTGCTCTTTTCTATGTCGCTCCAAATCAGCCTCGCGTTCTGCTTGCAATCTTTGCACCTCTGCTTTTAAGGCACTCACTTCGGCTTGCAAAGTGCTCACCTCAGAAACGCGCTCTGGACTTTGTTGCTCCACTATGGGAGCTCTAGCCTGCATGTATTCTTGTAGTTGTGTGTAGTGTTCAGGTTTTAATTCATTTTGCAAATCAACAAGGCGCACCTGTGCGTTGTGTTCTTGTCTATGCAAACTTTGAGGATTAGGCTCTTTGAAGCGGTTGGCATCTAAGGTTTGAAACACCTCGACATTATAAAGGTCTGTGATGTTGAAAATGGGTTCTGCTAAAGACTTGCCCTCTTTATCTCTTGTCTGCAAATACGAAATGCTGACTTTTTCTATGTTCCCCCGTGGGTTTTGTCTGTTTCTGGTGTTTGCCTTGATATGGGCGATCTCTTGGGGGTCTGCACCTAATGAGAGTGCCCTGCTTAAAGACACCCATTGGTTTCTAGCATAACCACATTCAGCCATCTTAGCGTCCAAGGCTAAGGCATGCAAATCTGTATAAAAATTGCCCGTGCTAGGATTATAAGCTTTTTCTAGGCTCTGTGCTTTATGCAAAGAGAGGTGTTGGTGCTCTAAGTATGCTTGCAACTCCTGTGCCTTGAAATGGGCAAATGCGCTCTTTCTTTCTGCTAAAGACATCTCGTTCCATGCCATTCTTTAATCGCCTTTATTGGGTTTGATTGTCCAGTTCACGCGGCTTAACAACTTTCTATCTTTAAAGTAAAAATTAGCCTTGAGTTTTAGAGGGGTCGCCTTTTTGCCCGTAACTACAATGATCACTTCATCATCAGGGATATTTAAAATATCTTGAGGTGTGAGCAACTCTCTACCTTCTAAAGAATAAGAGCTTGTGCCTCCAAAAACAAGTTGTCCTTTCTCAGTAGAGGTGTTTTTGCTCAAACACGTGAATTGTCCCACCTCCTTAGAGATGATCTCGGCATCCTCGGCGCTATTCATTTTAAACACAATGTTGTAATGCACCACCCCCCTTAGGATTTTGAGCTCATCATCGCTGTAATACTTTCTAATCATCGCATAGTCTTGAGTGATGAATAGAGGCACAACATTGTAGCTACGACACAGAGCCGGCATTTCTAGCAAAAAGGGGAGCTTGCCAAATCTGACAAATTCATCCAAGATGAAATAGATACGCTCATCAGGCTTTTTGCTCTCTTCTAGTAATAAGTTTTTAGCAATACTCTCTAGCAGAGTTCTAATGAGGGGG
This sequence comes from Helicobacter baculiformis, assembly GCF_900197685.1. GTDB lineage: Bacteria > Campylobacterota > Campylobacteria > Campylobacterales > Helicobacteraceae > Helicobacter > Helicobacter baculiformis. The sequence goes on from NZ_FZMF01000036.1 coordinate 9,868, forward strand.
GCAAGGGTGGCTATATCTGTTTGGGCGATCTTAATGTAGAGCGTGATGTTCTTTTTTCTAAAGTCCGTACAATCAAAGCTCATCTTAGAGGTGGCTTCTTTGACTTGTGGGCTTTTGAATACACTCACAAAGCGATTGAAAGTAGATTTGATGCTGGCAAATTCTTCTTCAGCTGCATTCGCCCAAGCTCTGGCATCGTTTCTAATGATTTCATCCAACACCCCCTCTGTGCGCTGCTCAGGTTCGGGCTCACTGGGATCATAGTTTCTAGGATCATTGACATCTGTGTATTTTTGGTCGCCCACTTGCAGATAAAAAAGTTGGGCGGGATTGGCATTGGGGTTCTGAATGGGATGACCTGCAGGATTGATCAGCAAATTACCTTCTTGATCGTGCTGGTAAAGCATTCTGTAGTATTTGCTCTGATGGTGGATCAAGGGTGCAAAGTCTTTATTGGGGCCCATTGCAACATCATAGAAACTTGATTCATTTTTGGTGCATAAGTCATAGAGGGCGTAGAAAGAGAACAGCTCTCTAGCCTTAGCCACCCAGTGATCTCTGTCCTCTTGCGCAAAGACATTATTGGCGACTTCTTGCACCAATCTAAGCTTAGAATCAAAGCTCATAGGTTCTACTAAGCGTTTATCAAAGGGATTGAAAAAGCAGGTGTTGTCTTCTCCAAAAGGATTGAATACCAAAATTTCATTATGCAACGCCTGTTGTCTATAGCCCGCGCTCAAGGAGCAGAGCTCACCTTTAATATCTGTAACAATGCAAGAAGTGGGCAAGCTTAACAAGTTAGGGATAGCAATAGCGGCTGTCTTACCCGCTCCGGGAGGGGCGACAATCATCGCCCCTAGGGGCTTGTCATAGCACACGCTCTTAGCAAAGGGAAAGCCAAATTTGCCCAAGATAAAGCCCTTGTTAAAGCACACGCCCAAAGGATGGATAGTCTTAAAGAAGCCTTTTTCAGAAAAGATTTTAAAACATTCTATATCCTTTACCCCTGCCCATTTGGCATAGCCGTGAGTCTTCTCTGAAATCTTGGGTATGAGCAAGTAGAGAGTGGCGATTAGGGGAGTGAGGGCTAAGAGGGCTGTACAATAGACCTCAAATTTCAAATCTAAGACACTTGCCCCGTGTTGTAAACCTAAGATAATGGAATGTGAAAAGACATAGGCATCTTTGAAACTGCGCAACTCATCAAAGGCATACCAATTAGATACGATGAAAAACAGCGGCATTCCCAACACACTTAAAAACAGGCTCATCCACACCGCAAATTGTTGTTTCATCGCTAATTCTTTGCTTTGGGTTTGTTGGGCACAAGGGCGCTACGATATTCCCCATAATTTTTCAAACTTCTTTTAAAAACACGCGCTTTTTCTTTCTCTCCAATGTCTGTATAGACTTGGCTTAAGAGCTCTAAAAGCAACTTTCTCAAGTGCCATATATCCTCATCCATCTTGGCTAGCAGATTAAAAGTCTGCTCCCAAAAAAGGGGTTCTAGTAGCTGACTCTTTTTCATAGCCATGTTGGCGTGGCGCATCATCTGATTCAAATTAGAGGCGTTGGCATTCATCTGCATATACAAATGCTCGTTAGGCTTAATACTCTTCACAATGCTTGTGAAATATGTTTGAGTAAGCTTTGGGGGAGTGCACTGAGACTTGCAATCAGCATTTAAAATCATCCTCTCAACAAGTGCTGTCAAACTCAAGTTTTTATGTCGAAGTCTTTGTTCTTGCAAGATGCATTTAGCTTTTTCACTGACATAGCACTGCACTCTTAATCCTGTGGCTCTCTTACTCTCTCTCATGTATAACCCTTGAGCTTGTCTAAGTCTTTTGTCCATACCACTTCTTGGATGTATCTTGTATTGCTAGTTCTGTCATAGTGAATCTGTACCACGACATCAATGGCACTCTTAAAGAAGTCTCGCACCACCTGCAACTCCATATCCACTTTATTCATTCTTAGATTAAGCGCAATAGCTTCTATGACCTGATGCACACTATTGGCGTGTAGGGTAGAGATCATCCCCTTATGTCCTGTGTTGCCAAATCTCAAAAACAACAAAGCATTTCTCGTATCAATCTCGCCCACCATCAATCTATCTGGAGACATCCGCATTGCCATATTCAAGGCATTTTCATAGGTGAAGTTTGCCTCTTCATTCTTGCCCACTAACAAGGACTTATGATTAGCAAACTCGCGCAAATCTAATTCTTGGCTATCCTCCACACTCAAAATCCTCGTCTCTCTAGGGATATAACTTATCAGGGCGTTTAAAAAACTCGTTTTACCTGAACCTGTACCTCCACTAATGAGCATATTGTGCCCTTCTAGGGCAATTTGCTTGAGCTCATCGTAGCTGAATTTGTCATCTCTAAGAGCAAACTCTTCTAAAGCAAACTTCTTATCGCTGGGCACACGGATATTAAGTGAAGGCTGATCGTCTGCACTGATGCTAAAGTGATTCACACTCACGCGGTAGCGTGTGAAAGGGATAGAAGTGTTGAGAGTGGGATGGATATAATTGAAGAACAAGTCTCTATAGCTAGCTAGCTGTTCTGCAAATCTAATCAGAAACTCCTTGCTAAAACTCTCATCTACTACTCTCTCGCGACTCCCATCTAGTCTATAAAGCCAGAGCTCTTGTTCTGTATTGCAGATAAGCTCTGTGATCCCACTCTCTAAATAAGGGAGAAAAGACTCAATGCAAGTCTTCAAATTCCTGTATTTAGCTAGTGGGCTTAAATCCAACATCTAAACCCTTTTCTTTTGCAAATTTTCTAGCTCATCGCACAATGCCTTTGCCCTGAGCAACTGCTTGCTGTGCTCTTTTTCATAAGTAAATTTAATGCTCTTTAACTCTTTTTCATAGGCAAGCGTGGTGCTCTTGATCTGAGCATTCAATTTTTCAATTTGGGCGCGCAGACGTTGCTCTTTGGCATCAATTTGTCCAAATTCACTCATGCGTTTTAAGAGTGCCTGTTCGTTAAGCTCAGCGGGCTTTTCAGAGGGCTTGAAAGAATCCTTGTGCGGATTGTCCTTTGTCTGATTTGCATGGTTTATGTTATTTGCATGGTTAGCATTGCTTGGGTTATTCATCGTATCTCCTTGTTGTATTAAAATAAATACGCATAATTGAAAGCCATAAAACTACTTCCCACTAAGGTGGTTTTAAAAGAAGAAAAGGCTTCATCGCCTTTAAATTTCCCACTCTTGAATCTGATCACCGAGTCCATGGAAGAGACATACCCAATCACACCGCCAAAGCGATAATCTAGGCTAAATTGGTGGTGGTTCAAATAGTAATGCAACCCAATAGTGGGATAAAAACCTTGATTGAAAATATTTTTGGGTTCAGTGAGTTGAAAAGTACTTATGCGTGTTCGCAAAGTTGCAATGCTGGCAAAGTACTCATACATTCTCCATCCAAGTCCTGCAGACAACCCTAAAGTATGGCGATGCTTGCCCATATGGGTGAAAAAATCAAAGATATATTTCACATCTAGCCCAAAGCTTAGAGGGGTATAAGTGGTAGCTAGACTTATGTCTCTTATAGATGTGCGTACAACACTAGGTGTGCCTCCATAGAGGTGCGTACTCACTTTAACCCCGTGCTTTTGGGTATTGCCAAAGTAGTGCTGGTAGCCCCCCACCACTCCCATGTTAAAATTAGCTCCCTTCACTCTGCCCTGATAGGACACTAGAGTATCTGTTTGTCCATCCTCTCTACTGAAATCTTGCCGAAAATCTGCCCCACTAATAGCCATCTCAGTGCCCAAGAACCAGCCGCTCTTGATCAACATGGCTCTTGCTTGTTCCAATGCCCTGAGCTTTTGTCTTTCTTTTTGAAATACACGCTTTTGCAAAGCCTGCGCGTCTGGCACAGGACTTTCTTGCAGTTTTGAAGCTGCCTTTACTTGTTCTGCTTCTTCTGCAGATTCTGCAGTATCAGGCATTTTGGCTAAAAAACCTGAAAAGTCATGGGCATGCAGACCCACTATCGCTGATGCTAAAATCATCCAAACTTTTTCTAGCATGTGCTACCTCCATCAATCAAGGAATTACCCAATCATTATAGTGCACACAACTATATTTGCTACTTGGAGTCTCACCCCAAGTACAATATCGAGCCTTGCTACTAGGCTTCCAAACATCTCCACTTGTGGAATATTCTAGGCATAAGTTTCCATTACCGGGGTGGTAGTATTGTTGTTTCCAACTGCTAAACTCCGGCGTGTTAATCACCTTTAGGACTTCTGCATTCAAGTTAAGTTTGTTAGACAGCATCACTAATTCAACATTATGGCGGTAGACATCATCCAAATTGCGTATATTAATATCCACACTAAGGGGGGTGCGTTTGAGCTCTTTTTTCGCTTTAGAGACATAGAAAAATTTATAAGTATTATATTGTGCATCGTCATCACCATCGTTTCTAGGGCGGGTATATACTTGTGTCGTGCCAGTATTGATAGTCTTATATTCCGTGGTCCATCTCGCTAAAGTCCTCAAATCGCCATTGTAGTAAGCCGTGTAGTCTTTTGATTTTTTCCAATTGTCATATCCATCATCGCAATAAGAGTATGAAGTTTTTTCGCGTTTTCCTAACACCCTTTCTTTAATTTCAAAGACTCGATACTCCGGCAAATCATGAGAACTATCTTTAGAAGTGTTCAGATCGTTAACTTCTTCATCCTTCATCGAGCTAGTGGTGTTAATCTTGGTATAGGGCTGCACGATTTTAGGTGTTTTACCTAAATCACCGCTATAATCACATCCCGTAACATTATAGTAGGAATTGGCGCTCGTGTCATA
>NZ_FZMF01000052.1 GCF_900197685.1 Helicobacter baculiformis
AACAGCGTGGAGAGCAAGCCGACGGCTTGCTAGGTTAATTCTTGCTTGCAACAGACTTTAAGTCTTGCAACCCATAAAAGCATCTTACTTTTAATGGGCTCATCTCAATTCCTGCCTTTCATCCATACTTGCTCTAAGTTTCTTTCTAAAAGAAAAGAGGCGCATGATGGGTTAAACAACAAAGTTACTAATTAAAAGCTCTTTGCCTGCAAGTGCTTTTTCTTGCTTGTAATTGTTCATGCCGTATTGCACACGATACTCCCGTATGTAAAAGTTTTTGTAAAGTCCTCTGATGAAGCAACTATCATCATAAGTCAATAAAAATTTGTGCTTGGTCTGTTTGAGGTGATCGCAAAGGTTTTGATGATCAAACCCCAAATGCAAATCTCCTTTTTTGCCATAGAGTCTCGATTTAGCGGCATTGTAGTATGGCGGATCCAAAAAGATAAAGACATGATGTCCATCTTTTTGTAGCAATTCTGCATAATCATTGGAGGTAAAAGCGAACTTCTTAATTGCCTCTTGAACATGATATAATCTCTGGATGGAAGTTTGTGTGAAACGCGTTTCATAAGCTTTTTGCGAATACCCACCACAATCTACAACTCCTGAGAAACAGATACGATTCAGGACAAAAAAATCTACTGCCCTTTGAAAATCGCTAAGACCTTCGCGCCTACGCTCTAATAAAATTTGGTAAAGTTCTCGCCCATTTGTATAATCTTGTTTGATTTGCTGGATCGCTCCAATAAGATCATGCCCTTGTGTTTTTAGAGTCTGCCAAAAGCAATACACATCATAATTTAAATCATTGGCATAAAACTGTGCTTCTTCTAGATGTGTTTGCGCCAAGTAAAGACCCACACTACCGCCACCAAAAAATGGCTCACGATATTCTTTAAAATCTTTCAAAAAATAAGTTTTTAAAAACTTAAGAGCCCTCGATTTACCACCGGGATAGCGCAAGGGTGATTTAAAATATCCCATGATTAATCCAAATTTCGAAATTATTGTTTTGCGATTCCATATTTAACGCCTTTAAAGTTGCTATCTGAGAAGATGAAAAACGATGGCGACCAATCAAAGTATGCAAATGCGCACTGGGAAGCATGAAGGTATCCTCTAAAATATCTGATGTCAATCTCAATGCGGTGCTGAAGCGATCAAATCCATGTATTTTTTCCAAATTAAGATAAAGCATCAATTTTAATAACCCGTCTTTAATGTCATCATCGTTAGGAAGAAGGCTATTTTTACTATGCTTGCTTTCGCATAGATATAAAATATTTTGATTCAAAATTGCATCATCAATTGTTAAAAAATATTGTCCGCCCAAATAATTTTCAACAATAATCTTAGATTTGCAACCTATTCCAATACGCTCTTTGGGCTGGGTGGTGAGACTTTCTCTCACCTGTGCTTTCTGCGCCTTTTGTCTTGAAAACCGCATGAAGGATGTTCTACTCTGTGAGATTTTTTGCGCAAACTTTTCAATATTTTCAAAGGGGTGCATCTGAACACCCAAGCGATGCGAGATACCTTCATAAGAAATTTTGATAGAATGTAAAAGGCATAGTAAATTTTCATTCTTCAACTGATCAAGATTCCAATGCAATGCCGTCTGGTGATAGCTTGCTATTTTAACAAGCTGTTCTATGACATGAGCATGATTGAGTTTTTGATGGGTGATTTTATGCGACGATCTAGACGCTAGATCCGCCTGATCATAAAAACTCAAAATGACATAGACATTCAATAGACTCATTAAAGAAATTGTGTCCCATTGTAAATAGTCCATATCCCCCCCAATCCCCTCATCCTTAATTAATGGAATGATAGTTACAACTTTATTTGCTGAAACATCAAAGGTATCATACACCCTTGCATAGGGGTACGAGCGCGTTCGCTTTGGACTCACCCACTTACTGAGGGCTAGGGTTTTATTTGCGATATTCACCAAGCATCGACTTGGCAGAGTATTCACATTGTCAATCTCAAAGTATGCTAGGTTTTTATGCCAACATTTTTTGTAAGTAAAATTTCTAATTTGTGCATGCAACTCCACACAAAGCTCCTTTTACAACTTTAAAGCAAGTCCTAAACTTGCCTAAAAATTATAAATATAGTGGGTATAAAAAACTAGACTTCTTTGGAAAGTTAGTCCATTCACTTGCTTATTAATAATGTCCTTAAAATAGTAATTGTGCAATATGGGGATTTTAATACCCATTTCCCAGCCGTGCCGCTTGCTAGCGTTGATTCTAAGTCCCCATTGCAAAGGAATTTGAAAATAACTGAAATTGGTTTCAGTATTAGGGTAGACCAACAAACTTTTAAACATGCTTGCCTTGTTAGTGCTCCATGAACTCCCTGCAAAACCTATCCCTATAAAGAAACCCGCTTGGATTTTAACGCGATCTAAAAAATCAAAAAGATAATCCGTCCCTACCCCATAAACATTGCTATTAAGTTGCAAACCATTAAAGGTAGGGCTACTATAGCCATAATTGTAAAAGGCATAGGCACGCACTCCATTACGCCGCTCACCCCTGCCAAAGAAATATTTGTAACCCGCGCGCAACGCCACACCATACATGTTGCTCTGCCCTGCATGAATATCTAAGTCGCTAGGCACGCCATAAGCTCCTGTAATAGTCGTCTTGACTAAACTATATTGGAATCCCGCGCTGATAAAGACTCCATTTCTTTCTGCGCCTAGCCCGCCTGCCAAAATGCTTAATCCGGCCATTAAGCTCAATGCCTTCAAGCCCACAACTCCTTAAAAATCAAAACTGCCTTGCTGCCCTTTACTCATACTCATGTAAACACTCTGCACATAAGTTTGGCGCTCCTTACACTCCAAAACAAGGCTACATTTTAAGCATGAGCCCACCCCCTTGCGTTCTTGACAAGCACGCACCTTTTGCTGGTGTGTCTCTAAATTTTTCACAAAGTCTTCTTCCATACCTACCCCTTAAGCGCTTGCATTTCAGTTTTAGAACCCAAAAAACAAGAACTTTTATCATGCAGACCTTCTAATCCGCTGTCTAAAAGGCGTTGTGCACGCCCATCAAGAGCTATCCCCCCTGCACTTTCCACCACAAAGGCTAAAGGATAGACTTCAAAAAGTTTGCGTAATTTACCCTTAGGTGCATCGCTAGTAGCTGGATAACAAAAGATTCCACCTTGTTTGTGTAAGAGATGATGGACATCAGCCACCATGCTTCCGCTGTAGCGTAAGCGATAACCTTGTGTAAAAAAATGATCTAAAAACGCTCGATACTCAGGATTAAAGTACTGCCAGCTTCCTCCGGGTGCGATATTTTTACCCTTATCTTGCAAACGCAAATCTCCTTTATTCACCCATATCCCTTGGGATTCACAGTAAAGATAATGCACAACACGTGCACGTGTCGCTACAACCAATTCTAGTTTAGCCCCATAGAGGATATAGGCTGCCATTTCTAAATTTTTAGCGATATATGCTTCTTTAAAACCCTCGGAAGTGCCTGCATAAATGCCAAAGATACTGCCCACTAAAAAATTAGCCCCTACAACACTTGAACCATCTAAGGGGTCAAAGGCAACTAACCACCCCTGCCCACCCTTTTTATAGTGTGCTTCCGCCTGCTCTTCACTCATCACACCTACTACATCTTCAAGTTCCACAAAATGCTCAAAAATCAAACGATCTACTTTGATATCAAGGTCAAGTTGTTGATCGGCGGTGGGGTTAAGATTCTCTGTGTAACGCGCATCACTCTGTTTAATTGTTTGATAAACTTGAGTGCCGATACTTTGTAGTGCTGTTAAAAATGTGTGTTCTGTGGTGGTATCCATGAATAACCTTTGTGTGGATTTGTGCGTCCATAATAGCATGAGCTTTGCTTGTGTAATACCTAGATAATCACCCCTGTATACACTCCCATAAAGTGGTGCTAGAAGTGTCCATCAGGGCAATCCCCTGTTTAAGTAAATCTTCTCGAATGCGATCGGCAAGCGCAAAATCCTTAGTCTGTTTAGCCTGTGCACGTAACGCAATTTGGTTTTCAATGTAGGCTTTAAAAGTAGCGTTGACACCGAGTTGAAAATAAGAAGTAGGATTCTTATCTCCTAATCCTAAAAGGGCGTTTGTATAAGCAAGATCTTGCAAAATTGTATGCGATAGGGTTTGTTTAGCTTTCTTAGAAGCGCGATTCAAGGCATCATTGCACTCGTGCACGTGTTCTTCCAAAATACGCAAAGCCTTAGAGATATTCAGATCGTCTTGGAGTGCTTGCAAGAAGGCTTCTTGAAATGCTTGGGTAGGACTAGCCTCTTTAGGATCTGCACACTCTAATGCCCGTTGTTTGAGGCGGTAAAGTTTATCTAGGCGCTTTTTGCTCACTAATAAATCTTCCTCATTAAAGTTTAAGGTGGCGCGGTAATGCACGCCTAATAAATAGTTACGCAAAATCTCGCCATCGTAAACCTTTAAGGCATCTTTGATATAAAAGCTGTTACCTAAACTTTTACTCATTTTCTGCCCCGAGATATTGACAAAACCATTATGAATCCAATACTTGGCGAGCTCTTGATCAAAAGCACAACGAGTTTGAGAAGCCTCATTTTCATGGTGGGGAAAAAGTAAGTCGCAACCGCCTGCATGGATATCGATTTGATAGGGCTGATCTTGATAAGCTAAAGTCTGAAAAATCATACTCGAACATTCAATATGCCATCCCGGTCTGCCTTCACCAAAAGGACTTGCATAGCCCACATCTTCAGCGCCCTTATAACTCTTCCATAGAGCAAAATCTTGTGGGTGGCGTTTATAGGGATTGTCTTCCAAACGACTCATGTCCGCTTCACTATGTGTGTGTGCACTTAAAGATCCATAGGCATGATCGGTATGGGTGTCCAAATAGATATCATGATTTTCCGTGCGGTAAGCATGCCCATTCTCTAAAAGGCGTTCAATCATGGCTATAATTGCATCCAAACACGCGCTAGCCTTAGGTTCAAGGTGAGGGCGTTGCACTCCAAGAGCGTCCATGTCGGTTAAATAACTCTCTATAAAGTGCGTGCTCAAAGTGTTAATATCCGTGCCTTCTTTGAGAGCTTTAGCGATGATTTTATCGTCAATATCAGTAAAATTACGCCCCATTAACACGCTGTAGCCACTTTGTTCCAAAACACGCCACCAAAGATCAAAGGCAATCGCGCTTCTAGCATGCCCTAAATGAGCATGATCATAGACCGTAGGTCCACAAACATAGATTTTAATTTGGTTACCTTGAATAGGTTCTAAACGCATCTTCTGCTTATGTTGGCTACTATAGATATAGACGGGTTGCATCAGTGCCCTTAATTGAAATAATGGAGTGCTTCAAACACTTTTAAACACCACAGGAAAAGGCTTAACAGCAGCAACTCTAAAGCGAGCAAGCCCACGAGCCATATTCCTTGTTCGAGCGAAATCATGCCCAAAAAGCGCTTAAATCCAAAAGCCCTAATATTTAAAAAGCAGAGCATGTATCCAGTTAGGCTACTGGCTAAAGCCAACCCACTTGCCTGCCAGTAGTGCATGCACACCAAAGAGGATAGTAATCCAAAAATCAAAGATAATAATGCGATTTTGGCAGCTTTGAGCTGTTGTCCCTGCGCATAAAGCCAAAGGGCAAAAATTTTAGAAAGTCCAAATGGCAGAAGCCCTACAAGATACATCCTAAAAACCGCTGCACACTGCAAAGTGTCTTGGGCACTAAAGCGCCCATGCTCAAAAAGTAAGGCAATAATGGGTTCACTTAAAAGCACACCTCCCAAACTAGAAGCCAAGAGCGTAAGGGTAAGAAAAGCAAACGCGCCTTGCATGTGCTTGAGGGCTTGCATGCTATTGTGGTTTTTAAGGGCTTTAGCAATAGTGGGGAACAATGCCACAGAGATGGCAATAGCAAAAAGAGCGAGGGGCAACTGAAAGACACGATTGGCATAATAAAGGTAAGAAATGCTCCCCGCGCCCAAGAAAGAGGCCAACAAAGTGTCCATGAAGGCAGAAAGTTGGCTAGCTGAATTGCCTAAAACACTGGGGAAGAACTGCTTAAAAAAGCTTTTAAGCTCGATTCTTAAGCCATGCTGAACGGGAACTTTAGTCCGTTTAAAACCATGTTTAAAACCTAAGTAAAAAAGCTTGAAAAAGCCTAAGACATAGAGGGGGTAGAAATGTGCGAGCACCTGCCCTATCCCACCCCATAACACTCCGTAACTTAAATAATACACCACCTCCAAAGAAGCCTTGTCTTTGCCTAAGAGTAACCCGCAGATCATGCCCATATTGAGTAAAATTGTATGATAAGCACTCACAAAAAAACTATTTTTATATTGCAAAAGCGCACTAAAAAAGGTGCTCAAAAAAACCAAAAGAAGATACCAAAAATTTAACGCCACGACATCTTGAGCAAGTGCGATCGTACGCGCGTCAAAGCCATAGGCGAGCAACTTAGTAAAAAAGGGCGCATTGCAATGCACGATTAAACCTAAAATGATAAGCAAAGTGCTAAAAATCCCCAATACACTTAAACTAAAGCTAGCCTTGTGGTGGCTACGGATAAAAGCGGGCATAAAGCTTTGAGCAAACGCTCCCTCTGCAAAAATGCGCCTAAAGAGGTTGGGAAATTTGAAAGCTACAAAGAAAATGTCGCTATAGACTCCGCTCCCTAAAATAGATGCACTCAGCAAATCACGCACAAACCCCGCGATTCTAGAACACAGAATCCCTGAACTATTGGTTAAAAAAAACTTTTTGAGCAAAAAAACCCCCGTCTAAAGTGGTGCATTTTAGCCTAAGAAATATTAATTCATATTGTGTTTTTAGCTGATGTGCACTATGATATACACAGATGAGAGAAGGAGTGTGTTTTGGCAAGCGAGTTTTACTCTAAGGTTGTGAGTGATTGCGGGGACATTCAGTCAGAATTAGAAAAAGTAGCCCAAGCTCATGATCTAGATATAGAGGATCTGTGGTTCGATCTGCTCAAGGTACGTACGCTTGTGCGCACGGACCCTAAAGATGTTTTCAAGCTTCTCACAGAAGGGGAGGCTAAAAAAATTGATGATGATGTATTTTTCAATGATAAACAAGTGGAGATAATCCAGCGCTACGATATTTGCATTAAAAAAAAATTATTTGAGTACTTTTACAAGTTAGAGATTTCAGAAGATAATAGCGAGATGTATGCTGTCTTTGAAAGTCCTTTCATGATTGTAGAGGATGAAAGGTTATTTCAGGAAGTGTGCAGAGCCATAGAAACCCAAATGGCTCTTAGGAAAATCTTATTCCGTCATATGGACACCCAGCACACTATTTTAAAGAAGGAGTTGCGTCGCCATACCAAGATGGAGCAAGAGGCTGCTAGAATTCTACTCAAGCGTGCATCTTATCGCTCTAGTAAATCAGGGCAAGTGCATTTCACTCTTAAAAAAGTTTGGGAGGAGAAAAATAAGCAACAAGCGCCTGCAAATGCGATCTATGGCGCTGGGGTGGGAGATGCCGTGCTCGAATATGTCAAACCTATTGCAGGGGTAAGCGGGCGCAATCTTATGGGAGAATTTATCCAGGTTAAAGAGGAAAAACCTGCTTCGGTTACTTTGGAATATAATCCTGAAGCGTTTGATATCAAAGAAGCCCCCGAGAAGATTGTTTATTTTTCCAAGATTGCACAATACATTGCGTTAGTAGGGCATACTCTCAAGAGTTCTACCAAGAGCAGTTATACGGAAATGAAAAGCACTAATACACCGATGTTTTTAGGAGGGATTCAAAATGGCATGGTCCTTTCCATTAATGCCAAAAACGAAATTGATAATGCCATTGAAAGTAATCTACAGATTGAAGCGCAAGAGATCCATGTTAAAGGGAATGTAGGTAAACATGTTAAACTTGTGGCCAAAAAGGTGATTGTAGAGGGGCAGCTACATAATGAGAGTAAAGTGGAAGCGGATGAAATCTTTGTAAGTAATAATATGGGTGTTTGCACGGGTAGCAAAGTCTTCTGCAAATACGCTGATAGGGGTACTATCGTCGCCCAAACTTGCGAAATCGATGCAAGCAGTGGGGCACAAATTTTTGCACGAGAAATCCATCTAAAGCAACTTAAATCTAATAATACCGTGCATTTTTCTAACCAATGTATGCTAGAGCACATCGACGGAAGTGAAAATCGTTTTTATTTTTCCGCTTTTGCCGATCTGGATACCAAGCGTATTTTTGAAGAAACTAAGGCGGAGATGGCGCGCTATAAAGAAAAAGCACAGGAGATCATGGCGCAATACCAACAGCTGAGCTTTTTTGTCCAAAAGAATCAATGCACTATTGATAAAATTAAAAATGCAGATATAGTGGCACGCAAGGCGCTTATGGAAGAGGAATCTATCCAGCGTATTTATCATGACTTCATGGATTGCTTGCACCGCATCAAAATTTTACGGCTTTATATCCTCAAAATTCAAGAGATTAACCGCAAATTTTTAGATCGCCTGACTTCCATCGAATCTAACATGTCCAGCGCACGCCTATCGAGGAAGGGCGCATGGAATGCGTTTAACACCATCGCTTGCGACCGCATGTATACGGGGCGCAGTAGTCAGGTTCTCCAAACTGAGAGTGGTGAGATGGTAGATTTCAAATTAGATGGTTCTGAATTGGTGAGAGTTAAATAATCCATGATTGTGGGTTTAGTTGGACATGCCCTCAGCGTGGAGCCGACTTTTATCGTTCTCCAAGTTGGGGGGGTGGTCTATGGTGTACATGTGGATCTGCACACAAGTACCTCTATACAAGAAGGGCAGGAGGTGCGCCTGCATACTACGCTTGTTGTCAAAGAGGATTCTCAAACCCTCTTTGGCTTTTTGGACCTTGAAGCGCGCGCGCTTTTTGAGCGTCTATTGAAAATTAGCGGTGTGGGAGCAAAGATTGCCCTAGCAATCCTCTCCGTTTATGGTCCGCAAGATTTTGCTACGCTCTTAGCTGAGCGTGATGTGAAAGCCTTGCAAAAAGTACCCGGTGTAGGGGGCAAGTTGGGGGCTAAAATTATCTTTGATTTAGAAGGCTATTTGTTTGGGCAAGTGCAGACTCCTCGCAATGAAGAAGCCGTGCGTGCTTTAGAAAGCTTAGGGTTTAAGAGCATAGAGGTGCTTAAAGTATGCGCATCTCTGCCCAAAGAACTCAGCACACAAGAGATCATCAAACAAGCGTTACAGCGATTGAGGTAGAGATGCAGCAAACATGGCATGTGCGCAGTTGGCGTAATTTTCCCATTTTACAGCAGCCAATTTACCCTGATTTAAGGGCTTTAGAGGCGGTGGAAGAAACCTTGAGAGGTTACCCACCTCTTGTTTTTGCTAAAGAGATCCGTACTCTTAAAGATGCTCTTAAAGAAGCTTCTAAGGGGCGTGCGTTCTTATTACAGGGGGGTGATTGCGCCGAGAGTTTTAAAAATTTTAGTGCTGATGGGATTAGAGACCTTTTTAAAGTGATCTTGCAGATGAGCGTGGTGCTTGCCTTTGGAGGGCGTTGTCCTGTAATTAAGGTGGGTAGAATTGCTGGGCAATTTGCCAAGCCTAGAAGTCAAGAAAGCGAGTATGTGGAGGGTGTGGAAGTACCCATTTATCGTGGGGATATGGTCAATAGCGTCGATATAAAAGCGCGCCAAGCAGACCCACAACGCTTATTGCAGGGTTATCACCAAAGCGCTGCCACGCTTAATCTACTGCGTGCCTTTGCCAAAGGAGGGTTAGCAGATTTGGCAGAAATCCACCGCTGGAACTTAGACTTTGTAAAAAATAATGACTTAGGACAGCAGTACGAAGCACTAGCCATGCAAATTACCCAAGCTTTGGACTTCATGCAAGCGTGTGGCGTTGCCGACCTTCCCGCACTCAAAGAGACTGACTTTTACACCAGTCATGAGGCGCTTTTGTTGAATTATGAAGAGGCGCTGGTGCGTCAAGATAGTTTGACCTCCAAGTGGTATAGTTGTTCAGCCCATATGCTTTGGATTGGAGAACGCACACGGGATTTAAAACAGGCACATGTGGAGTTTTTGCGAGGGGTAGGAAACCCCATTGGGGTCAAGATTGGACCCAATAGCACTTTAGAACAATTACTAGGGCTTTGTGAAGCGCTCAACCCTCAAAATGAGGCCGGACGCTTGAGTTTCATCGTACGCATGGGCGCACAATTACAGGAAAAATTTCCCTCCCTCTTGAAGGGAATCTTGGACGCTCAAAAAGAAATCGTATGGGTGTGTGATCCTATGCATGGCAACACCATCAAAACCAAGATGGGCATGAAGACGCGTTCATTCACACATATTCTACAGGAAGTCAAGGATTTCTTCGCCATTTCACATGCTTTAAAGAGTCATGTGGGGGGGATTCATTTAGAAATGACAGGGCAGAATGTAACCGAATGTATTGGTGGCTCGCAAGCAATTACAGAAGAGGTACTTGCTCATAATTATAATACCCAATGCGATCCAAGACTAAATGCTACCCAAGCGCTTGAGCTAGCTTTCTTACTTGCGGATATGCTCAAGACCAATAGCACAATGCGATGTTAAGGTTTTTATACCTCAAGCTTGAATCTAATACAGGGTGCTGTTGGTATTTTGCGCTATAATCCGTCGTGTTAAATCAATCATTGTAAAGGAATAAACATGCGCAGGACTGGCATGTATTGGTGTCTCTTGGTGGGTGCGGTGGCGATTTTTCTCAATGCTTGTGCAGAGAGTAAGGCGCAAGTTCTGGAAGATGAAAAAGACTACACGCCCTCAGAAAAGACCATTTGGCAACCTGAACAAAAATAGGGCACGCTTTAGGGCTTAGTGAGCTGATCTTGTTGGTCTTGAGCTTGCTTAGCGAGTGTGCAGTTTTTTTTAAAAGTTTCGGTCATGATTTCTGTTACGCCTGTTGCGCTAAAAGCTTTTTGACATTTTTTAAGCATTTTGGCTCTAGTTCTAGGATGTTTGAGATAGTAGTCGATGGAGTGGGGGAGACTCAAATGAAATTCCATAGGCGGTATGCGCGAGTCTTTATTTCCATAACACACATCACTACAATAATCGCTTTGGGCACAGAGTGCGCTAAAAGCTAAGACACAAATGCGTGTTGCTCTCATTCTAGCTCCAATCTTTTAAGTAATAAGGTGCGCACAAGTGCATAGAGGCAAACAATTTTCAGGCATTCCACGCCTAAAAAATGAAGGCTTTCTTGCATGTCTGCACTGAAAAAGCTGACATAATAATCAAAATGCCCATAGGTAGCCCATGGCAGAAATACGCGCGAGGGGATAAGTAAACACAAGTCTATTAAGATAAAAAAAACTAAACCTAGTAGACTCGCTGCGTATTTAGGCTTAAGGGCATGCAAAAGGCTTAAAACAAGGAGAAATTCGAGATAAAGCAAGGTAAAAACAAGCAAAGTTGTTAGGGCATACTTGCTAAGTCTAGCGCCATGTTGACCAAGATAGGAAGTTAAGGCATCTAAAAAATCGCGGAAGTTATCGCAAGAGAGCGCATAAGGGAGAATGAGAGCTAAACCTAAGCAGAACATACTGAAGGCAACCCAAAAGACATTGATAGCAATTTTAGCAAGCAAAATAGTATCTATGCTTAGAGGTAAACTCCATGTTAAATAAGCCTGTTTGCCAAAAAGTTTTTGTTGGGTAGAACGCAAGATGGCTAGCGCTATGAGCACCACTAAAGCAAGACTTCCAGAAAATAGGAACGCATTAGAAAATAGAAATAACCAAAAAAACTGATCATCTGTGGTGGGATTGTGGGTGGTAATAATCCAACACAATACCAGAAAAACATTTGCGCCTACGATGGGGGCGTAATTTTCTAAAAAATCATGCTTAAAGAGTTTAATCATTGCATGCGTTCCTTGTAGACACCTTCTAAAGAACCCAACGATGTGACATGTTCGCAGGCGCGAATTTTGCCAGCCTTAAGAAAAATGGCCAGATCGAGATAGGGTTGTACATCATGGATAAGGTGCGTGGACAATAAAACACTGGCGTGGTGGCATTGCTCCACAATCAACTCTAAAATCTCTTGACGCGCAAGCGGATCAACTCCGCCCAAAGGTTCATCTAAAATAAAAAGTTGCGCCTTTCTTGCCAAAATCAAGGAAAGTTGCAATTTCTCTTGCATGCCCTTGGAAAGACGCTTGAAAGATTTGCTAAGAGGTACTTCAAAACGCTCTAAAAGTTCTAAAGCTTGAGGGGGTTCAAAGTCATCGAAAAAATCTTGATAAAAGCGTAACATTTGACGGGCAGTAGCGTTAGGAGGGATATAACTCTGCTCACTTAAATAAGCAGTATTTTTTTTGGTTTCCACCCCTATAGGTTGCCCATGGATACTCACACTACCTTTGTAATGTACGCATGCGCCCGCTAGAATCTTGAGCAGGGTGCTTTTACCTGCACCATTAGGACCCAGCAAACCTACCATCTTGGAAGCAGGAATCTCTAGATTAAGTTGGTCTAGGGCTAGATGTCTGCCATAGGACTTGCTGAGGTTACAAATGCTGATCATTAGTAAGAAAACTTCGTAAAAAGCACAAAGGAGGAATTGCCAATACTATTCATTACTTTAGAAGAGTAGGAATACACATAACCAATCCCTGCATCTAAGATCATCTGCTTGTATTGCCATATTTTGTAATTAGTCATGAGTGAATACTCTTGATAGACACCATAGGCAAGCATGGCATCTACTCTGACTTTATTAGTAGACATGCCCCCAAAAATATAGCCCGTAATGGTATTATTGGCAAAATAGATTGCGGGCACACCTACCGAGTTGATCCCCCTGCCATAGAATTTGCTTTTATCATTGAAAGACCAAAAAAAACCTTTTTGACTCATGGAAGGCACAATATAAAACCCCGCTCCAAAGTTAAAGATTTTATACATGAAAGTTTGATCCACCCAAAACAGCCCACTTTGATCCTGCCCCTTGATCCCATCCGTATCGCCATATTGATAAATTCCATGCACGATGGTATAGGATTTAAAATGTTTGGGCATACTAGCTTCGTATTGCATTTTGATGCCTGCTTGGAATAAAGCCCCCCTTGCCCCTAGGGGGAGCTTGGTGTCTGTAAGGAAAAAGGGGGCAACATTGAACCCTTTGTTTTCATAGCCCATTCCCAGAGCCACCACCTCCCCTCCAACATACTTTTTCTTAGAAACAGGGTCATAGGACGCTAGAGCGTTGATCCCTGTTGCGATTCTTGGACCTTGTAGGTCATTGCCCTGATAGCCATTGTAGAGCATCGAATCCATAAAAATACCCCAAAAGCGCCAATCATTACGATGGATAAACAAACTACCGCCCTGAATATTGCCCTGAATCCAATCAAAATCTACAAAATTGGTATCAAAGCGTCCGATGGCAAATTTAAGCCGTTGGGTATCAAATTTGATATACGCGTCTGAAATATCGCCCATACTCAAATAAGGGCGCATGTTGTTTTCCACACTCCCTAAAACATTTCCAATACTCACAATGGGTTGGAATTTCTTATTGTGGCTATAAACATTCCACGCTCCGATCGCACCAATCCCAAAAGCCCAACCATTGTTGAGCGAAAAGTTTGTCCCCACACGTGCATCAAAACCTACATAACTATGCGCATTATGCTCCGTGCCTTGATTGTAGATGAGACCTAGATACCCAAAGGGATCCATAGTGATCTCAGTCCCTAACAAAGGTAAGGCGCACAATAGAACATGCGCAACAGCGCGTCGCAAGCACAACATAAGCACCCATTTTCTCGATAGATGCTCTATTATACCCAAAGACAAGCGGATCGACGCAGTTTTTAGGTCATCCATGTTACAATAAAATATTCTCACGCGTAGCATATTATCTTTGTATGAAGGAGAATAGTGGGTTTTAAGGAAAAGATTGCCCTGATGCTGTTAATGGTGCTCACAGTAGGCTTTATGGCATTCGGTGTATTTGTAGAACGTTTTGTGCACAAAATTGTTACTAAAAACTCTGAAGATCATCTACTTGAGATTGTCACAGTAAATATGAATTGGATCGACGCGTGGAATCAGGACACACTTAAGCTTTTTAATGCAGGCGCAGAAAATATCCGTAAGAAGTGGACCAATGATGTCGGCACTCTTTTAAAAGAACTCAAATATGTAACTAAAAATCTAGATGCCTTACATACCTTTGTGGGCTTAGAAGATGGAGCGATGTATTCTAGTTTAGGACCGCCTCCAAAAGGCTATGATCCTAGAGTGCGGTGGTGGTATAAGGCAGCGCGTACAGAACATAAAACTTCTGTCTCAGAGATTTATAAAGATGCCTATACGGGTAAGCTTGTCATTACCTATAGTACGCCTTTAGTTGTCAATGGAAAATTTATTGGCGCAATAGGGGCAGATATTCCCTTAGATTTTTTTGAGCTTCAAGCCAAGCGCATGAGTTATCGCGAAGGTGGAGGGCTAGATTTGATCGATGGCACTGGATTAATACTAGGTTCAAACAAACTTAAAATTGGCACTAATATCGCCGATCAAGATTCATTTCTTAAGGATGTTGCGCCAAAGATTTTGCGCACTAAAGAGGGTATCGCGCACAGCACAGCAGAACATAATAAGTATTTAATTGTTTACACCACCGTGCCCGACTCTCATTGGAAGGTGATCACGCGCATCCCTACCGAAGTTGCTTTTAAGAATGTCAGCAAGTTGCGCGTCGCCATGTTGGTGATCTCAGTATTAGCCCTCTTTGTTACTTTGAGTGTTACACTATCATGGATCTACTACCTAACGCGTCCTTTAGATCGTTTAAAACGCTTAAGTTTGGATTTAACAACGGGAGATAAAGACCTTACAAAACGCTTACCTCATGCAAGTAAAGGGCGGAGCGGGCGCGATGAAATTGCTGCAATCACACACAATATTAATAGTTTTATTGGAGAAATGCAGGTAGTGATGCGCCACTTTAAAGAAATTAGCCAACAGCGTAAGATGCTCTCATCTGCCTTAAATGAAAGTGTAACTAGCGTACATAACAATACCAATAAAGCGATTGCTGTCGTAGAGCAAGCTGTTAAGCATAGTCAGCACAACACAGAAAGAATTCTAGAACGCGTCAAAAACGCCGATTCCAATGGAAAGCAATTAAGTCAAACAGGTATGCAATTGGAGAAAGTGCATGGGCAGATGGAAGATTTAGGCAAGCGTGTAGAGTACAACGCTACACAGAGCATGGAATTTTCCCATAAGTTAGAAGCAACAGCTAAGAGCACTGATAGCATTCAAGAGGTTTTAATTATCATTGACGACATCGCCGCCCAAACCAATTTGCTCGCACTCAATGCCGCTATCGAAGCAGCGCGTGCGGGCGAGCACGGGCGGGGCTTTGCGGTGGTGGCTGATGAAGTGCGTAAATTAGCTGAAAAGACTCAAAATAGTTTGACAAATATTAACTCAACCATTAACGAAATGGTGCAGAATATCGATGATATTAACCATAGCTTGGGTGAGAATGCCCAAGAACTCATTCAAACTTCAAGACTCGCTACGAGTGTACAGAAGGTGATGCAACAAAGTGTGCAAGAGATCTCAGAGGTGATTGCCGATGTCCATGAAAATGCACAAAGTTTGCAAGAGGTGGTGCATGATAGTCAAAATATCAGTAAGGAGATCAAAGAGTTGAATACTTTGGCATATTTGGAACAGCAGGATGTGAATAGGGTGCGTGAGACGAGTATGTCCCTAGATGGTCTATATGGTGCTTTAGGTGTAGAGATTGAAAAATTTAAGGCGTAAAAAATGTTAAAGAAAGCATTCTTGGCTTTATTGTGGATGTTGCACCCTCTGTGTGCTTTGGATTATTTCCAGTCTTTAGATCAGGTGAAGCGGTGGTCCGATGACTTTGTGCGCCAACAGGGTTATAAAACTCTAGAAAGCGACAATTACAATCTTTACTCTAAGGCTACTGGGAAGAGTTTTAGTATCCGGAAACAAAACTACATGTTGCTCTATGTGATCAACACGACTAAGGAAAACACCCGCCCCCCCGTGGTGTGTACGGGCATTCTCTTTAAAGAGAAACTCTACAAGGGTTTTTGTTTGGGTGGTTTTGATAACTTGGACATGCAAAACACTAGGGATGCCTTGCTTCTCAAGCTTACCCAAACCGGGACGCACACGCCCACCTCCAACACCAGCGCGCAAACCCTCTTGGTTTTCAAAAACATAGAGGGCACTTTCTACTTGGTGCGCTATGCCAAGCAAACTTTGGATAACACGCTTTTCCCAGCAGGGGCTCCTAAGACTTTCTACGAACAAGAGAGCTCCGCCTACGCAATGGGCGATGTCAATGATAAGTTGTTAGAGAAATTACAAAATAAATCTAGCGGTCCTAGTGTGCGTTCCTCTAAAGAAGTTTGCTTTGGAGAAAATGTAAATTCTACCCCCTGCGCGCCTAAATATAAAACTAAAAAGCAGGACCTCCTTTCCTTCAATGTAGGCACGGATCGCTACAGCTTTAGCAAACGAACCACCTATCTAGATAGCCCCGACGATCCTAGTTCTGTCTGTGTGTTGACGCGCCACAATGGCAAATTGCTCAGCAGAACCCTTTGTATCCATCAAGGGCAGGTGGATCTAGCCTATAAATTCCCCTATCTGACCTTTGAGATGGGGCAGTACGATTCTTCCCAAGACAATATCTACACCAAGCTCTATGTAACTTTTAGGCTGGTGGACAGCACCTTTTACCTGCACCAATTCAGTCAACAATTTTTTAGAGTGGGTGATGACGGAGATAAAAAAGCTGTGCGCACGTTGATTTTTTACCGCCAAAGTAGGGATGATCCTAAAAAACGCCATCTGATGTCTTTGGACAGCTTGGAGCCGGGTTTTACTCAAAAATTACAAGCGCGGTGTTTCGACAATGGCTATTGCGTGTATTGAAAGAAATCTTTGGTGTTTCAAGGTTTTGGCAGAAAATTTAAATCGAAGTGAGCAGGTGCTAGCTCACTCCTCTACATTAGGAATAAAAAAGTTTAAATAACGCCAACCTTTTGCCTCTAACATCCCGATATTGTCATCCACGAAAGCGCTAGTGTTCTTGTCAATGGCATCAATAGCGCTGTTGTTGTCTACAAAGGTATCTGTATTTATTTGTGTGCATTTCTCTAGAGCTTGAAGTCTTTTAATAACACTCTGCCCCCTTTTTGCCAAAGCAAAGCATGTGCGCGCGCCAACGCTAAGCTTGCCCTCATTCATATCAAAGGGTAACTGCCCCAAAAAGATGATATGTACTGCATCATTTCTATCAAGAAGTCTTTTTACTTGCTGAACACCTTCTTCAGAAATACGCCCCTGTACAATGTAGTAAAAGTCTTTTTTAGAGTGTTTAGGCACTAGGTCAATTTTACTAGCCTCATGCATGAAAGTTTCTAAGGGCTTGTGATAAGATTGAATAAAGTTATATGTGGAGGCTTCGTTTTGGAATTTTTGAATGCGTTTTTTATCCGCTATACTGAGTCCGCGCATACGCCCGGGCTGAAAATATAGGTGTGCTTGTGCCATGCTTAACAACACACGCTTTTTATGGTTTAATTTATCTTGGAGCATGAGCACTTGGAAAGGAGCATGGCTTAGGGAAGTGGTCTTTAAGACAGCATAAGCATTTAAATCTTGTGCTTTAAGAGGAGTGCTCTTATAACTTGTGGATATATCCAAACTCTTTAAAAAATCTGCCACATTTAAAAGCCGTTCCTACAAACCT
>NZ_FZMF01000025.1 GCF_900197685.1 Helicobacter baculiformis
CGTTCCTACAAACCTATAAAACCGCATAAAATCCTATAAAATCCTATCAATAGAAAAAAATTTAAGCGGTTTTTGTTGTATTCCTGTTTCAACCATGCTAGTTACTAGCTGATTCTTTGACAAATCAACCAATAGAGCCGTCATGTCCGCAGGCGTGAATTCAGTGGGAACTCCACTTACTAAATGCTTGACAAGATTGACACTTGCGTTAAAATCTCTATCCATTGCCATACCGCAAGCATCACACCTATAAACTCTATCGTTTAGTGTTAAGTCCGCCTTTTTATTGCCACAATTAGAGCAAGTTTTAGAGCTTGGATAAAAGGCATCGGCTCGTAAAATTTCCCGCCCATAGTATTTCGCCTTGTATTCCAAAAGAGTGTTAAAAGCAGAGATACTAACATCGCTAAGGGCTTTGGCTAGTTTAGAGTTTTTAAGCATATTCTTTACTTTTAAGCTCTCCAAACAAAGGGTTTTAGCGTGCCTAATTAGGGCGGTGCTTAACTTGTGTAAAAAGTCTGTGCGTATGTTGGCAATGCGGGTGTGTAGGCGATTTAGGCGTAAGACAGCTTTAAGATAATTGTTAGACTTCTTGGTGCTATCACCTTTGGTTTTCGGGTGTTGCTTTTTGTCAAGTTGTCTAGCAAGTTTTTTAAGCCGTCTTGCGAGCCTATTTAAGGGCTTTGGGGCGAAAATCTGTAAGCCATTAGATAGACTAGCAAACGCTTTAATGCCTGTATCAATGCCTAGAGTGCTATTGCCTTTAGCGGGCTTATGTGTGCGGTTAAACTCCTCTTTGGTGGTATCGACTTGGATAGATACATAAAACTTAGAGCCGTGTCGTGAAATGGTCGCCCCATTGATTTTACCTTTCAAGCGTAGTTTTTCAGTCATTTTAATCTTAGGCAAGTTAGGGATTTTGAGATAATCCTTTTTGTCGCCTTGAATGATTTTTACTTGGTCGCCCCCAATATAAAAGCTCCCTTGATATTCCCTTTTGCGTTTAAAGCGAGGGTAACTCACCTTGCCTAACTTTAAATCTTTAAAGAATTTTTGAAATGCTAGGTTTAAATGTGTAAAGGGGCGCGCTGTGGCGTATTTCGTAACTTCATAGACAAAGGGAAACTTCTCTTTTTTGCAAGCGTTAAACTCTTTCTTTAGGGCAAAGTGGTTAGATTTTATGCCATTTTCGTAGTTTTCTCTCCACTTGGCTAGTCCCCAATTATAGGCTAATCTAGCACAGCCAAAGGCTTTTTTAAAGTGGGTCTGTGTCTTATTGTTGGGCGTTAATTCAATCTTGTGGGTCAGCTGTAACATTGTTTTCTACCACTTCTTGCATTTGCTCTAAAAGCTGCTTGTTTTTCTTTGAACGAGCACCATAAAGTCTAGCTGAGAACACCGTAATGATTTCTAACACATCTTTGGCTAACTCTTCTTCGAAACGGACATTTTCATCGCCTTGATTAATGATAATTACCTCCACGCCTTTAGCCTCGCAAATGGCAAACACTAGCTCCGCTCCAAAACGCAATAAGCGGTCTTTATGGGTCAAAACAAGCCTTTTTACTTGGCTCTCTAGGATAAGGTTAAGAAGTTTAGTTAATCCCTTTTTGTAGTAATTCATCCCAGAGCCTAAGTCCTGTATCACTTCGTAATTAAAGCCCAGTTTCGAACAATACAGCTCCAAAACCTGCACTTGGCGGATTAAATCCTCTTTTTGGTCGGCACTAGAAACACGGGCATAGGCGATGGTCTTGCGGTTATCGTTATGAAAAACAATGTTTTTGTTGATATTTTTAAGGCTCTCTAGCTTGTATCTCCGCTCCCCACCTTTTGTGTAATTGTCGGGTTTTAGTAAGCCTCTTTTCTCCCAGTTTCTCAAAGTTTGGATACTGACACCTAAAATTTTGCTTGCTTGACCTATTGATAGTAAATTATTCATGCCAACATGGTAGCACCGATAAACTTAGAAATATATAAAAAATTTATAGATAATTATAGAATTTTATAGAATTTAAGTTGCTGTTTCTAGCCCCAAAGATGACCTAGAGGAGCTCTTAGAACTCCATAGCTTTCTTGAAAGAATAGCCAACAAAGCAGGCAAGACAACCAAGACCCCAAGCAGTGAAACTACCGATGATCAACCCAAGCGTGATTATCGTAGCACCAACAGAGCCGAGCTTGAACACATCAAGAGACTAGAGAAGCTCACCACTTTAGAGCAAAAAGAACAAACAGGCACACTGACCAAAGAGGAACGCAGAAGGCTAAAAAACTTCAGAGAAGCAGAAAAGGCTTATGCTCAAAATCAAGCCCACTCTAACAACTTAACCGATACTCAAGACAAAACATAGCATTTCTACCCGCCTACAAGCCTCATACAACGAAACCTTGCAAAAAAGAATACCGACATAGCACCCCCCCCATCAAAACGATTGTGGAGCTTTCTAGGTGGCATTCTGAGCAATCTGCAAAAAAACACATTCACGCCATTAGGCGCGCAATGCGAAAATCGCTTTCTCATGCGCGCGCGCGCGCGTTTTATTCACTTGATACTATAGAAACAACTCTGATTTTTTGTTTTGGGGTTTTAGGGCTTTGAAGTCCGTTGTATGGGGGGTTTCTGTGGGGTTTAAGGGGAAATTACAGATAGATGGATTATCTTCAATGGGTTATCTTTGCAACCGACTAAAGTATCAAGGACAACCCAGTGAGAAAACTTACCCGCAAGCCAGTGAGTAGCCTAAAGGGCAAGCCAGTGAGTAGCCTACAAAACATTACCTTAAGCGAAACTTTAGAGCCCTACCAAGCCCATAAGCTGCAAGCCCAAGAGCTTGACTTGCCCGGCCACTACCCAGATAACCCCGATAAGGCGCAAAGGTGCGCACATTGTGGCGATGACCTCACCTTCGACAAATACCGCCACCTGGAAACGAGCGATATACTCCGTGTCCTAGCGTGGGCGAATTTTTGCAAAGTCAGGTGGTGTCCGATGTGTGCGTGGCGTAAAGCGAGCAAGTTAATCCTAGAGATTTTGAGCATTCTGAGCCAAATTGAGCGCGATCACAAAGTCGCCTATGTCTTTCTCACCCTCACCACAAGAAACGCGCCCTTGAGCGAGCTACGCGCCTTGTCAGCCCACATGTCCAAGTCGTGGCAACGCTTGATCCAAACCAAGAGCTTTAGAAAGTCAGTCTTAGGCTACATTCGTGCCCTTGAGTTTATGGGCGACAAGACACCTGATGGACAAGCTCATCCGCATTTTCACAGCGTGCTAGTTGTCCCCCCAAGCTACTTCAGTAAGGGCTATATCCCCCAAGCTCAATGGTGCGAAATGTGGCAAAAGGCACTTAGAGCGGATTATAAGCCCATTGTTGATATTCGAGGCATACGAGTTAAGAGTACTGCTACAACTTTAAATACCATCAACCCCGCATTGTATTCAGCTTTGCGCGAGTGTGTGAAGTATATTGCTAAGTCTGCAAAGTTAACCAAACTAGATCAAGAACAATTTAAAATTTTAGACCAACAAGCTAAAGGCATTCGCCAATTCAATTTAGGTGGACTTGTGAAATCAATAAAGCCATTAGAACTCGAACCGCTAGACCCAAGTTTTTGGGAGCAATTAGAACAAGAATTTTACAAATGGAGCGGGCAAGCTTATAAGCCTTATACCCCAAGTGGTGAACCTAAAATTTTTGAATTTACCACAAGCCCCTACGGCGATTGAGTAGCAAATGACCACAGCGAACTTGTGAGCGTTACCTTTAGGTAGTGGTGAATTTGCGCAAACTCACCACCTGCAAGCAGGACACTGCGCTAAGCTTGTTTGGTGTGTTTGCTCTGCGAGGCTAAGATATTTCAAATCCTTACACTCAACCCTTGCACTACGCTTTAAGCGTGTGCAAGGCGCACCACGAGCCAGTGGCGAAGTGGTGCTTCTAAACCGCTATAAAATCCAAAAACTTTTTTACTCAAGAGATGAACTACAATCCACTCCCCTTATTAAAAAATGTGAACAATCCACCCCGTTATGTTCGCAAAAATTTTTCTCATACCGACCGCTATTCTTTGCAAAAACTTTTCAACACTCAAGCTAAAAATTTCTAAGTTATAATGCGACCAAAAAGGACTGACCAATGGCAAAAGACTTTAGCAAATTCACCGAAAGACAACTTTACAATCATCTTGCCAAGCTTGAGAATGCAATGACAAAATTGCGTAAAGATTATCAAGCAATCAAAGTTAAAGCTGACAAACTCAAAGAGGAAAAAGCCCAAGCTTTAAAAGCCCTTGAATTTCTCAACACTTCAACCAATTTTGAACAAAAACAATGAGCAACCTAGCCTCAATCCATTTTAAAAAATCTATCTCTATCCAAGTGGTGCACAATGACCGCACATTACCGCCAAGCTACCTACTTGATGAATCCTTGCGCTTAGGTGTGGAATGTAACCGCAATGCTAAAGAGGCAAGAGCTTTAAAAGCCCAAATGATAGAGCAAGCTATCACTAACTACACCAACTTAACCAAGAAAAAGTTTCAAGCCAAATCCTACGAATGGAGTGCCGTCGTCAATCTCAAAGAGGATAGCACGATGCAAGACCTAGAGAGGCTAGCCGATCACTTCAAAAGCAAATATGGCTTTCAGTGCTACCAAATCGCCATTCACAGAGACGAAGGACACACAGACGAATATGGGACAACCCATATCAACCACCACGCACACCTAGAGTTTGTAACCCTAGATGAACTCACGGGTAAAAGCCTATTTCGTTCTGATTTGAGAACTTCTAAAGCCTTTAGGCAATTTCAAGACGAAGTTGCCACCATCTTGCAAATGCAAAGAGGCACAGACAAGCGCATTAGCAAGACCAAACGCATTGAGCCACGAGCTTACGCACAACTCGCCGAAGAGGCTAAAGCCGAGCGTAAATCTCTCAAGGACCAATTTAACAAGTGGGCTTATAAGAAAATCGATGAAGTCAATGACCTTCAAAACCGGTTACAACAAGCCGAGCAAGAGAACCAAGACCTCAAAGCCAAACACCTCACAGAGAAGCAAATAAGGGAGAGATTAGAGCAGGAGCGTAAGGAGTGGATAGCCCAAAAAGATCACACCGCCCAAGAGTATAAAGAGCTCAGAGCTTTAGCCAATAATTACAAGCTCACCAATGAACAATTAGAAAACCACATTGCAGAGCTCAACCAAAAACACGCTTTGGCTATCCAAGCCAGAGACCAAAATATCCAAAGATTAGAGCAAGACAAGCAAGACCTAGAAGCTCAAATCCAAAAGCTTAATGCCAAGCATTCTCTAATACGCGTTGTCCAAAAGAAAGATGCTAATGGTAACCCCATCCCCTTATTAGACCCTAATGGTAACCAACTTCACGACAGAAATGGTAACTATTTGTGGGAGACGGAGGAAGTGTATTTAGACCAAGAACAGCAAAAAGTTATCCAAGCACAGCAAGATATAATCCAAAAATTAACCCAAGAAATCCAGGACATTAAAGCTAAACTTCAACAATACCAAGCACAAAATCAAGCCCACCAATCCCAACTAACACAACCCAACTCACAATCACATAACCCCCAATGGGACATCATTCACAAGCCAAAAAAGGGTAGAGGCAGATACTGAAAGGTGTAATTCAAAGGTGTAATTCAAAGGTGTAATTTAAAGGTGTAATTCAAAGGTGTAATTTAAAGGTGTAATTTAAAGGTGTAATTCAATCTTAAGTATTTGATTAACATAATCCGCTTGCACTTTTGAACAACAAGGAGCAACCGATGAAAATAGAAAATCTAAAAGACCTAGCCCAATGTTTCAACCGCTATGAAACACTCAAAGCCAGATTTCAAAAAGCCAACCGTTCCTACAAACCTA
>NZ_FZMF01000077.1 GCF_900197685.1 Helicobacter baculiformis
TACAAATAAGAAGAAATTTTAGGAGTAGCTATGTTTAAGAACTTAAAATTGAGTTCTAAAATCATGCTTGTGGTTTCTTGTATCTTGCTGACCATGTTTGGAGGGTTAAACGCTTACCTGCTTGTAATTATGAGCAAGAACTATAAAAGCAGTTCTGAGCAAATTTTAAAGGAGCAGGCCAAGTTAAAAGCGACTAAGGTGATCATGGTGCTTCACTCTGTGGGACGCACCTTGAAAAATTTTAGCGCCTACTTAAGCGCAAACACATGGGAAATGAAAGAACCCAGTACCATACAAGCCATGCTCACTAAAATTGTTGAATCGAGTCAAGATGTCTACATACGCCAAGCCTTTTTAATTTTACTGAACAATGATCAAGTTAAAAGCAGTGTAGAGGTGATTAGAACGGCAGAAGGTAAAACTTTGAGCTTTAGTAATACGCCTTCTATCATGCATGCCTCCGCCGTAGAACAAACACTTAAAAAACGGCATAATACACGCGATTTGGTCAAAGTAACCACCTTATTAGATGGCACGAAGGCTTTTGGAACAACTATTGTTGTTCCCATCAAGGTTAATGATAAGGCAGTTGCGTTAGTGGGCGTTTTTGTTGATTTTGCATCTATTCAAAATGATTTCTTTCCTAAGGGGAATATGGACGGCTTCATGATTGGGAGCGATGATAGTATTTTAGCTATTCATCGCGATCATAGCTTGCAGGGCAGGCAATTTAGCGATGTTATGCATGATGCGCGCACTAAGGACATTCTAGATTTTAGAAAAAACGCTCGGTCTGGCACAATCAGTATTATAGAATGGCATTCTTCTGTGCTGCAAAAAGATACAATTGCGACGCTTTATGCGTTTACGCCTTTTGATCACATGCTCAGCCACGAAGGCTATAACTGGGTTGTAGGGGCAGTTTTTACGAAAGATAAGGTGTTTAGCGAGCTTTACCAAATCCGCCGTGTGATTATCGTTGGAGGGATTGTTACCTTTATAGCAACGATGTTTATTCTCTACTTTTATATGCGCTTGCAAGTGGTGCAACGACTAAATAGCATGCTTAAAATGCTTATGGGTTTTTTTAGTTTGTTGCGGCACGAGCGCACAAGTTTAGATCTAAGTCGTGCGCGTTATAATGACGAAATCGGCGTTATGCGCAACGCTCTATGCGATAATATTGCGCGTATCCAAAAGAATTTTGAAATAGATAACTATATGGTGGGCTGTGCAACACTCAGTGCCACTAGCCTAGAAAAAGGTATTATTGTTTCCAAAGATTTAGAATGCCAAAATGGAGCAACGCCACAGATTTGCGAACTTGTCTCGACTCTGTGTGCCAT
>NZ_FZMF01000026.1 GCF_900197685.1 Helicobacter baculiformis
AAAATTTGATGGAAAATTTTTTTCACCGCAAAAACCCCCCCCCCCACCCCCCCCCGATATGATACCGGCTGTGTCGCAAATTGGCAACAACATGTAAGAAAAGTCTTGGCAAGGAGTGATCGATGCGTTCTTTTTCTCTAGGCAAACAGATTGTCGCCCTATGGGCGCTTACGATTGTAGCAATGGTAGTAACTTTACTCTTGTTTGCACAGAATAATAAAGATTCAGTCAATCGTGTTAACCAGCTTGTCAGCGCTGATTTGGAACAATTATTGGGCAATAAGCTCGAACTAGCTACTAATGCCTTAGCGCACACTATTGCAAATGCTCTTAAGGATGTCCGTACAGAAGAGGACCGGAGAATGTTGATCGCTGACATGATTAGGCGATTCCGCTTTGAAAAAGACAATTCAGGGTACTTTTTCTTATATGAGAAATACACCCCTCTTTACACCGCCAACCCTGCATATATTCAAGGTGTAGACATGGAAAATGCCAAAGATAAAGATGGTGTTTACTATGTCCAAGAACTTTACAAAGTAGCGATGGCAGGCGGTGGATTTACTCACTATGTTTCGCCCAAACCTTTACCAAACGGAAGCACCCGCAATGTGCGTAAAATTTCCTATGCTACAAGAATTGAAGGCACTCAAGATTGGTGGCTTGGTGCGGGCATGTATATGGATAACATAGAAGAGCGTACACATATGATTGCTAAAGAAATTGAAACTAATCTCAACCGCAAGTTTTACTTCTATGCTCTCATCACTTTAACCTTCCTACTTGTTGTGGTAGTGCCACTTTACTATCTCTTCTACCGCAAGATTACCGGGAATATCAGTGCTCTTAACAGCGGACTTAAAGACTTCTTTGCATTCATCAATTATCAAAATAAAAGCACACCTAAAGCAATCGTATTACGCTCTAAGGACGAGTTGGGAGAAATGGCAGATGCGCTTAATCAAAATGTGCAGGGGGCTGTCGCACATTTGCAAGCCGATCGCCACCTATCCAAAGAGGCGCTTATTGTGCTCGATGGAGCGCGTACGGGTGATTTTACGAAGAATATTCAAGCGCATGCTACCAACCCCGAGCTTCAACATTTGGGCACTAATCTTAATGTTTTCTTTGATTTTTTAAACACAATTTTCTGCAACATCTCAACAACGATTCAAACTTATTCGCAGAACGATTTTAGAAAAGGTTTAGACACAACTGATCTGCAAGGCGGTTTTTTACAGCTTGCGAACAACATCAACACCTTGCAACAAAGTATCGTCAAATCACTCAAAAATTCTCTGGATTTTGCCCATGCACTCTACAAGGAAACTAATACTTTAAACGAAACCACTCACCGTCTCCAAGATGCTTCGAAACAACAGGTGCAATCTTTGGAACAAACACTAGGTGCTTTAGACAAAATCACAGAATCTATGCAAAATGTTAATGTGAAAAGCCAAGAGGTTATCGAACAATCTGAAGGGATTAAAAAAATTGTGATCACTATTACAGAAATTGCCGATCAAGTTAGTTTACTTGCACTTAACGCCGCTATTGAAGCCGCGCGCGCGGGTGAGCACGGTAGAGGCTTTGCGGTGGTGGCTGATGAGGTAAGAAAATTAGCAGAGCGCACGCAAAAATCTTTGCACGAAATTGAAGCCAATACTCAGGTACTTACTCAGTCCATTAACGAAACAGCAAGTGCAATTGAAGAACAAACCCAAAGCATCACACAGATTAACACCGCTATGGAAGTGCTCGAACAAACCATGACCAACAATACGCAGATTGCTGCCACATCTTCAAATATCAGTGAAAATGTCCAACGCATTGCCCAAAATATCCTGGATGAAGCCAATAGTAAAAAATTTTGAGATCAGAAAAAATTCAGTTTTTTATGTCTATAATCTCATTTATGTTATAATTATAAGAAGGATAAAAAATGAAAAAGACATTCTTAGGTATATTAGTTGCTGGCATAAGTGTGCTCTCTGCCTCAGACTTCAAGGGAGTCATTGAAAATATTGACAGCGCAAAAAAGACAATTACAGTTAACGATATGGTAATTCGTGTAATGCCCTATACGAAAATTGAACAAGATGCATGTGGCATGGGCTGGGATAAGGCAAAAAAATTTGTCGATCTTAAAAAAGGTGATTTTGTTAAGGTAGATTTGATTCATCACAATGCAGCTCCGGTAGCTGAGGAGATCGAGATCAAGTGCATGGATCACCGCGCTTACTGATGCTGACATCGCCCTTCTTAAGGGGTTTTTGTTTATCCATATTCATTATCCTCGTGTACGCTTTAAGACTCTATAGGAGACTGCTAGACTCTTTGGAGTTAAACTGAGGGCTTGGCAGTGTTGCTAGAGCCTGCCCACCAGCAGACTCTCAATTAATGTGTCCAACCCCCGGTCTTGTAGCAAGCCTTAGGATACACAATCAATCGGACGAAGCGCGCCATGGAGAAAAACACACCAGAACCTAAAAAACCCATCGATGCCACAGAAGGGTATATCCCAGAGGATCATAAAACAATTCCACCCAATGCACTTCGCATAGAGTGTGTAGATGGCTGCAAAGATTACATAGAAATCGTTTTTGATAACCATATGCAGAGATCAAAAGAGAGATAGAGGAGGAGGAGCGTAGAGAGCGACCAAATTGGTTAAAAAGGATCAATGCCATATTTTAGAAGAGGCAAGAAATAAATTAAGAAAGGCTCATGCACTCGCACCTCTGCAGAGTGTTGTGATGCGTGTCTTAACTTAGCTCTTGTGTGTTCCTTTCTTGAGCATCCATACTAACCCAAAAATGACGACTAGAATGATCGCAGGCATCAAGTAAGCGTAATTACTGAGATGATCGGCAATACGGCGCACCCATGCGCTGGCATAAAAAGTCACTCCACCAACTATAATTGCCCACAGCGCGCACGCGCCTACATTTAACAGGGCGAATTTTTTCAGATCGTATTTACTAAAACCAATCGCTAGGGGTAAAATGCTCTTGACTCCATAAATATATTTGTTAAAGAAAATCAACCATAATCCATACTTTTGCAACCACACATGCACTAACGCGAATTTACGGCGGTGCTTGGCAAAATAGTTATACAATTCCTTTTTTTGCGTGCGTCCCAGCAGAGCTAACCCCACACTCCCTACAAAATTGCCCGTACCCGCAATGAGCATGCTCAATTTAATATCCATCTGCCCCATAGAGCTTAAAATCGCCGCAACCACAATCCCCACATAGCCACTCCCCAAAGAGTAGACAAATAGCAATAAATACCCCCAAGTGTCAAACAAATGTTGAAAATGCGCGATGCTCTCTTGCACACCGATCCTTGTGTTTTTAGGCTATAATAGCATACTCGCATAATTTAGGAGTCAAATATGACGAATGGGTATTACGACGCAACCGGGGGGATGGTTACTGAGTTTAACCGCTTGGATCAGATTTCTAACAACTTGGCTAACCTCAACACGGCTGGATTTAAGCGTGATGATGTGGTGGTGGGGGATTTTTTGCGCCTGTATCAAAATTACCGCGACAAGTTACCCCTAGCCAATCAAACCAAGCATGCCGCCCAGTATCTAAACCGCAATCTCAACCGCGTCCCTATTATCAGCGAACGCTACACCGATTATAGTTTAGGTCCGATGGCTAAAACTGACAATGATCTAGATTTTGCCCTCAGTGACCCTAACGCTTATTTTGTGGTGCAAACCCCCCAAGGAATCGCTTTTACGCGCGATGGGAGTTTCACTATTGATTCACAAGGCTTTTTGAGCACCAAAGAGGGTTACCATGTGCTCAGTCGTGGGGGGATTGAAAACCATACGGGGATTCAAATGCTCCCCGGGGCGCGCTTAAGCGTGGGTAATACGGGTGATTTATTTTTCCATGATGGAAATGAAGAGGTACCCGGGGGCGCGCTAGCGGTGGTCGGATTTCAAAGTCAAAAGCTTTTGAAGAAAATAGGTGATAATCTTTACACCTATCCACAAGAAAGAATGAGTGAACGCGTAGAGCTTAACGCGCCCATTGTGCGCCAACATTTCTTAGAAAAAAGCAATGTCAACGCGGTCACTGAGATGACGCGTTTGATTGAAGCTAACCGCCTTGTAGATATGTATTCTAAGGTCTTGCGCACCCACATGGACGACTTGCATGCTGATGCTATTACGAAGCTGGCTGCGAGGGCTTAGGACAAAAGGGAGTTTGCATGCGAATTTTAAAAACTTTAAGTCTTGCGAGTGCCTTATGTGGTGCTTTGCAAGCAGAAAAAAGCGCGTTCTTTGTGGGCGCAATGTACGAAATGGGGGGTTCGACTTTTAAAGCTAAAGTACTAGGAAGCAGCGCGCCTAAACCTAGTGCTAATGCTATCACGCAAGGCTTGGGTGTGCATGTAGGTTATAACCAGCTTTTTGGACAAAAGGGTTGGATTGGATTGCGCTATTATGG
Source organism: Helicobacter baculiformis (assembly GCF_900197685.1). Taxonomy (GTDB): domain Bacteria; phylum Campylobacterota; class Campylobacteria; order Campylobacterales; family Helicobacteraceae; genus Helicobacter; species Helicobacter baculiformis. Next base: position 4,473 of record NZ_FZMF01000026.1, read on the forward strand.
TTTCTATAACTGGGGAGTTACAAATTTTGGCGAAGTAATTTCCAATAGTAAAGTAGAATTCGTTAATAATACTTTCAATCTTTCAGGCTATGGTGTGGGATTGGATCTCTTGCTCAATTTAATCAACACCGAAGGGTTCAGTCTAGGCTTTTTCGGGGGCTTGGCGGTGGGGGGCAACACTTGGTCGCTGGTCAAAGGCAATAACCCACAAACCAAAGCTCAATGGCTTGTTAACGGAGGGATTCGCACCGTCATTGCTAAACATAGTGGCATTGAGCTAGGCTTTAAAGTACCCATGATGCAGGCGAATTACATTAAGAATTTTGATGGCACGCGTGTTGATGACACCACTCTGTACCTCAAACGCGATTGGGCATTTACTGCCGCCTACTATTTCTACTTCTAATGTTGGGCAAATTGTGGGGGGTGGTTGTCTTGCTGGCGCTGGGTATGGGCGTGGGCGTGGTGCTCTTTGCAGGCGCAGGGGTGGTTCCTGTGATCTTTAAAGCCCCTGAGATCGCCCATGTCAATTTGAACACCTCGGAGGCGGGGGCGTTGATGGGGCAGATTTTCGTGCGCGCCAACGCGCTTTTAAACGCTTTAGGGGTGTTGTTGCTCTTGGATAGCCTCTTGCTCACTCTTGTTGCGCGCCACAGGAGAGTTATTTTAGCGCTCTTAGCTTTAGCTAGCGTGGCGCTCATCGCGCTTTTTAGTTTTTACTACACCCCCTATATTTTAAACGCCCAAGCCACCAACACCACCGCCACGCCCGAGTTTGCACGCATGCACGCCCAAAGCGAAATACTCTTTAAAGTCCTGCTCTTTTTGCTCTGCGCGCTCTTTGTGGGGCGTACTTGGCGTACTAGCTAAGATGTTTAAAGCTCGCCACGAGATTTTCAGTCAGCAAGTTAAACCCATCCACCAAGATAAAAATTAAAATCTTAAAAGGTAAAGAGATCATCACTGGGGGCAACATCATCATCCCCATAGCCATCAAGATGGAGCTAACCACCATGTCAATGACCAAGAAGGGCAGATAGAGCAAAAAGCCGATCTGAAAAGCTGTTTTGAGCTCGCTAATCATAAAGGCGGGTACAAGCACGCTTAAAGGCACGCTGTTGACATCTTTAGGGTTATCCAAATGGCGGATTCTAAAAAAGAGCGCTAAATCTTTCTCCCGCGTGTTTTGGAGCATGAACTCTTTAAAAGGCACAACTCCCTTTTCAAACGCCTCTGTATAAGAAATCTTTTCAGCCAAATAGGGTTTGATGGCGATTTCATAACTCTTTTTGGCACTAGGCTCCATGATAAAAAAAGTCAAGATCAACGCTAGAGAAACTAGAATTTGCGTGGGGGGGGTTTGTTGTGTACCCAAAGCGGTACGCAAAAAGGAGAAGACCACAATCAAGCGGATAAAACTTGTCATCACCAAAATAAGAGAGGGAGCAAGCACCAAGAGAGTGAGCACCAAGACAACATTTAAAGTGGTTACTAATTGCGTGGGGGTGTGGGGCGCGCTTAAAGAGAGATCGATGGTGGGGATTATAGGGTCTTTGATCCCAGCACCCAGCAACAAGTCCAGCCCTACAAGCCCTAGCAAGATCAGTTTGAACAATCCAAAACCTTTTTACATGGTGTCTTAAAGTATAATGCCCTAGAAGTTAAAAAACTCTAAAGGATCTTGATGAATCTCTCTGTAATCATACTAGCAGCGGGCAAGGGGACGCGCATGAAATCCAGCCTGCCCAAAGTGTTACATCCGCTTTGTGGGCGCGCGATGCTTTTTTATGTGCTAGAAAGCGCGTTAGCACTCAGTGAGGATGTGCATGTTATCTTAGCCCACCAACATGAACGCATCCGTGCAGCTTTGCAAGAAGCCTTCCCTAACGCGCCCATTCATATCCATATTCAAGATGCCGCAAACTTCCCGGGTACGGGCGGGGCGTTGCTCCAACAGGGCGCGCTCATTGCATGCGCTCATGAAAAAATCTTAATCTTAAATGCGGACATGCCCTTGATCAGCGCGTCCATTTTGCAACCCCTGCTAGAATATAGCCATGCAATCGGGGTGTTTGAACTAGAGGGCGCGCGCGGGTATGGGCGCGTGCGCATCCAAGAAGGTTTAGCCCAAGCCATTGTAGAAGAAAAGGACGCGCCTACAGAGATTTTAAAATTGCCTAGTTTGAATGCGGGCATTTATGTCTTTAGCAAGGCGTTTTTACAGGCGTATTTGCCCAAGCTAGACGCGCAAAACGCCCAAAGAGAATACTATTTAACCCAGCTCATCGCCTTAGGGGCACAAGGGGGGGTAGAGATTGTGCCCGTGCATGTCAGTGCCCAAGCGTGCATGGGGGTAAATTCTTTAAGCGAGCTAGCCCGTGCCCAAGAAGTACTCTTAGAGCGTTTGCGTCAAGAAGCGATGGATCAGGGCGTGCGCTTAGAAATGCCCCATACTATCTATTTGGATTGCCAAGTGCGCTTTGAGGGGGATTGCGTGATCGAACAGGGGGCGCGCTTGGTGGGCTGTGTGCTCAAAGATACCCATATCAAAGCCCATAGCGTGGTTGAGCAAAGCACCATAGAAAATAGCACCATCGGTCCCCTAGCCCATGTGCGCCCTAAATGCCATATTGTGGATAGCCATATTGGCAATTTTGTAGAACTCAAAAACGCCCAGCTTAAGGGGGTGAAAGCGGGGCACTTGAGCTATTTAGGAGATTGTAGGATTGATGAGGGGAGCAATGTGGGCGCGGGGGTGATCACTTGTAATTACGATGGCAAAACCAAGCACCAAACCACTATCGGCAAGCATGTTTTCATAGGGAGCGATACCCAACTCATCGCGCCCCTAAACATCCCCTCGCATGTACTCATCGGGGCGGGGAGCACTATCACGACTGCCATGCAAGAGGGCGATTTAGTCCTAAGCCGCACCCCCCAAACCAACAAGGCGCAGGGGTATTTCAAGTTTTTCAAGTCTTGACAGGGCTTTAGGGCGCCGTTTTTAGTGCGGGCGCAAAAAACCTTACTGGCGTAAGCAAATTTTTGGGTTTGCGCCATCTAATTTGATCGTGACGCGATTGCAGCGCCTTTTGACCATAATATCGCAAAAATCATTGCCGTATTCTATGAATATAACGATGATGACTTTTTGAAAAGATCTAATATCAATGTAGCGTGCTATGGCACAAATTGGCGCTTGTAACTGCAGATGAGGCTTAGACAAGCACAGCTGACGTGCTCTTTGTAGCTGAAAGTTAGTGTTTTACAAGAACGCTTGCTCTCTGAGGGGTGGAGGGCGTTGGCTGTACGCGTGAAAGTGAAATTGCTCAAAATCTTTAGCGCGCGCTAGGCGCGCCTTTGGCTTAAAGGTGGGGTTTAACTTGTTCTAACAACGCGCTAAAGGCGCTCGCGTCTGTCATCGCCATATCGGCTAAGACCTTGCGATCCAACTCAATATGCGCGCTTTTGAGCGCGTGCATGAACTTAGAATAGCTGGTGTTGTGCAGACGGCATGCCGCGTTGATGCGCACAATCCAAAGACTTCTAAAGTCGCGCTTTTTCTGCTTGCGATCCCTAAAGGCATAACACAAACTGCGTTCTAGCTGTTCTTTAGCCTTTCTAAAATGCTTATGCCGACCGCTGTAAAACCCGCGCGCTAATTTTAAGACTTTTTTGTGGCGGCGGCGGCGCACCACTCCGGTTTTAACTCTCATAATTTTCCTTTACCTTGTAGGTGTGATTTAGATCAAACTTTCCCTGTTTGTGCCTATGCACGCAAGGGGGATTTACTACGCCTTACACAACATGCTCGCTACGGCATGCAAATTGGTGGGGTGCACATAATGGGGGCTATTGAGATTGGCTTTTCTTTGGGGGCTTTTTTTGGTCAAAATATGGCTTTTAAAAGCGCTCCCACGCTTGATTAGGCTTTTTTTCACCTTAAAGCGTTTAGCCGCCCCGCGATTGGTTTTCATCTTGGGCATGGATTCTCCTTTCTGTGAAATTTACTTCTTTTGAGGTACAAAGAGCCACATCACAAAACGCCCCTCTGTCTTGGGTTCTTTTTGCGCGTCCGCAATATCGCTCATCATCGCATGCACGCGTTGCAAGACCTCTAAACCCGCTTTAGGATCGTGGCTTTCACGCCCGCGCAAGACCACTTTAAACTTGACATGCTTGCCCTCTTCTATGAACTCTCTGGCGTGCTTGACCTTGTAATTGATGTCGTTTTGGGCGATCTGGGTGGAGAGCTTGATCTCTTTGATCTCAATTTGCTTTTGCTTCTTTTTGGCTTCTTTGAGCTTTTTTTCAGCTTGGTAGCAATACTTGCCATAATCCATCACCTTGCACACAGGGGGTTTTGCGCTCGCGCTAATGAGCACCAAATCCAAGCCCTGATTGCGCGCAATCTTTAGCGCTTCAGCCGCACTGATAATGCCAAATTGCTCGCCTCCATCGCCCACGCAACGCACTTCTCTAAAGGAGATTGCGTCATTCAACAAGACATCCTTACTCAAAAACTAACCTCTTGCATTTTCTCTTGACACATCTTAATAAACTCCTTGCTATTCATATTGTATTGTTGCCCCAAAGCGCGATCGCGAATGGCTAGGCTATTCTCTTGGGCTTCCTTAGCCCCCACCACTACGATCAAGGGCACTTTCTGTTTCTCTAGGGTGCGGATACGCTTGGCTAAACTCTCGTTCTTATGGGCTAATTCTACAAAAATGCCCGCTTGGCGCAACTGGGCACAAACGCTTTGAGCATAATCGTGCTGATCAACAGAAATGGGCACGAGCGCGACCTGCACGGGGGCGATGAAAAAGGGGAAATTCCCCCCGTAATGCTCGGTGAGTACGGCAATAAAACGCTCAAACGATCCCAAAATAGCCCGGTGAATCATCACGGGCATTTGCGGGCTGTCCTGTTCGCTCGCATAACTCAGATTGAAACGCGCGGGCAAATTCATATCCACCTGCACGGTGCCACATTGCCATTTACGCCTGATCGCGTCTGTGATTTTGATGTCAATCTTGGGTCCATAAAACGCCCCCCCGCCCTCATCAATGCTAAAGGGCACGCCCTGCTCTTTTAGGGCTTCTTGGAGCGCGCTGGTGGCTTGCTCCCATACCTCATCGCTGCCGATGTACTTAGTCGGTTTGGTAGAGAGCTCTATTTCATACTCAAAGCCAAAAGCCCCCATCACCCTCTTAGTGAAGGCTAAAATGGCTTGTACCTCCGCTTTGATCTGATCAAAGCGACAGAAGATATGCGCGTCATCTTGGGTGAACTCACGCACGCGCAACAAGCCATGTAAAACCCCGCTTTGCTCATGCCTGTGCACCACCCCGTATTCATAAAAACGCAAGGGTAAATCGCGATAAGAACGCAGGGCGTGTTGGTAGACCTTGATATGCCCCACACAATTCATAGGCTTAATGCCGTACTCCACCTCATCAATGGTGGTAAAATACATGTTCTCTTTGTAATTGTCATAATGCCCGCTGATTTTCCACAAACTGCTCTTAAGAATCTCCGGTCCACGCACAGGCTCATACCCGCTGCGCAACAACGCCGCGCTCAATAAATCCTCAATGCGCTTGCGCAAACGCATGCCATTGGGCAACCAAATGGGCAAACCCGCTCCCACTTCTTCATCAAATCTAAAGAGTCCAAGCTCTTGACCTAGCTTGCGGTGATCGCGCTTTTTGGCTTCTTCTAGTTGGGTTAAATACTCTTTCAAACTCTGCTTAGTGGCAAAGGCGATCCCATAAATGCGTTGCAACATCTCTTGACTGGCATCCCCTCCCAAGTACGCCCCGGCTAGTTTGGTGAGTTTGAAGTGCTGTAGAAACTTTGTATTGGGCAAATGGGGACCCCGACACAGATCCTCAAATTCTCCTTGTGCGTAGATACTCAGTCTATCCTCCGGGATATTAGCCATCACGGCTTGTTTAAGAGAGTCGTCTTTAAAGCGTTGCTGGGCTTCTTGGCGATGACAATAACTCTTGGTGATGGGGTAAGCATGCTGGGCGATCTCTAACATGGTCGCTTCAATGCGGGCTAAATCTTCTTCAGAAATTTTAACGCTTGTCTTAAAATCGTAGTAAAAGCCCTCTTCTACCACGGGACCTACAAAAAATTGCGCGTCCGGGTAGAGTTGCGCGATGGCTTGTGCCATCAAATGGGCGCAAGAATGGCGCAAAATCTCTAAAGCCTCCGGATTATCCCCAAATAAAACCGCCTGCGTGCCTGCTGTCGGTTGCCCCTCTTGTAAAAGCCCCAATTCTTGCGCGCTTTGCATATCATAAATAACCCCCCCTTTTTTGACACCAATCACCTCTCCCAACGCCATCCTTTAATGTTTAACAACCGCTTGAGCCAAAACCGCACTGCACTTGAGAATCCACCTTTTCGGCATCGGGGTCTTTCATCGGTTGCAAACACCCCACCAAGAACAACGCGCACAGCAAAGCTAACACTCTATCCATTTCTCTTCCAAAAACACAAAAAACTGCCACAATTCTAGCAGTTTTGAGTTAAACCTTTGTTTAAAACCCCCCTAAGTTGACTTTAGCCATTCTTTTGTTAAGATCGCGCTTTAAAGGATTTGCATGGACGAACAAAAACAAAAAGCCCTAGATTTAGCCATCAAGCAGATTGATAAGGTCTTTGGGAAGGGGGCGTTGATGCGCTGGGGAGATAAGGAAATTGAGCCCATTGAAGCCATTTCAACAGGCTCGCTAGGGTTGGACATCGCGCTAGGCATTGGGGGCGTGCCCAGGGGGCGTATTGTAGAGATCTATGGGCCTGAATCGAGTGGAAAAACCACCTTGACTTTGCACATCATCGCCCAAGCGCAAAGGGAGGGAGGGACATGCGCTTTTGTTGATGCTGAACACGCCTTAGATGTGCAGTATGCCAAAAAATTGGGTGTGGATGTGGATAATTTGCTCATCTCCCAGCCGGATACGGGTGAAGAAGCCCTAGAGATTTTAGAGACTCTAGCGCGCAGCGGGGCGGTGGATGTGATCGCTGTGGATTCTGTGGCCGCGCTCACCCCGCGCGCTGAGATTGAGGGGGATATGGGGGATCAGCATGTAGGCTTGCAGGCGCGCTTGATGAGCCAAGCCCTGCGCAAGATCACGGGCGTGTTGCACAAGATGAACACAACTTTAGTGTTTATCAACCAAATCCGCATGAAAATTGGCATGATGGGCTATGGAAGCCCAGAGACCACCACGGGGGGCAATGCTTTAAAATTCTATGCTAGCGTGCGCTTGGATATTCGGCGCATCGCCACTCTCAAACAAAACGATCAATCCATTGGCAACCGCGTCAAGGTAAAAGTGGTGAAGAACAAGGTAGCCCCCCCCTTTAAAGAAGCCGAATTTGATGTGATCTATGGGGAGGGAATCAGCCATGCGGGCGAATTGATTGATTATGGGGTGAAATTGGACATTGTGGATAAAAGCGGGGCGTGGTTTAGCTATCAGGATAGAAAACTAGGGCAGGGCAAGGAGGCTTCTAGGTTGAATCTCAAAGACAATCCGGATTTGGCTTTAGAGATTGAAGCCAAGATCAAAGAAAAGCTTTGTTTTAGTCATAAGACTCCCATGCTAGACATGCCTACTGAGATTTGAAATGTTGTTAACCCTGTGGCAGTTGACTTATCTGTATCGCCATGCCTTGCTGTTGTTTGCTGGACTTGTGTTGCTGGGGCTATATATTGGCACTTTGCTCTTTGGAGAAAACTCATTTGAAGTGCTCAATACCCTCAGAAACAAACAGGCTAATTTACAGGCCAGTGTACAAAACTTGCAGTACGAAAATGCCAAACTACAAAAACAACTCTTTGAACTCAAGGAGTTAGAGCCTCTGACAAGTACGCGCTGATGAGAGTGTTGGCGAAATTCGCGGTCTTTGTATTGCTAGGTGCGCTTATGGCGCGTGAAGATCCCTTTGAGCCGGTGAGTAAAAGCGCGCGCGGGAACGCAAATATGTTAGACGATATAGTGGCAGATTATTTCAAAACCCTCAAGATTACCTTACCCACCACTGCTAGAGTGCTCACTAAGATCACCCTCACTTACCAAGATTTGGACGCGTCCGTGCACACTAAAGAAATCGAGATAGGGCAACGCATCGATTGGCATTACCCTCTAAAACTCACCCAAGAAAAGGCGTTTTTACAGCCCGAACATAGCACTTATCAAATTGCTGGTTTTGAATTTTGGATTCGAGAGAATAAGCTCTATTTGCGCACCACTTCTAAAATCCAACGCTCGTTTATTTTGCTCGACCCCTATCGTATCGTGATTGACATTGATAGAAAAGAGCCCACTTTGCGCGAGACCCTCACAATCCATAAAAAACATGTTAATCAAGTTGTTTTAAGTACTCATGATTATTTCTATCGCTTTGCTATCGCACTTGATGGGCGTTATGACTACAAGATTGCCCAAAAAGAAAATTATCTTGTGGTAACTTTGTATTAGTGTATCTTCATTCTTTAAGGACAAGCATGGCGACCAAATTTATTTTCATCACCGGGGGGGTGCTCAGCTCTTTGGGCAAGGGAGTGGCTTCTAGCTCCCTAGCCCACCTGCTCAAACTCTGCCATTTTCAAGTGGATATTCTCAAAATCGATCCCTATATCAACATTGACCCGGGCACCCTAAGCCCCTTTGAGCATGGCGAAGTCTTTGTAACCGCCGATGGGAGCGAAACGGATTTAGACATCGGGCATTACGAACGCTTCTTAAATAAGGATTTTTCTAAAGAGAACAATTTCACCACCGGGCAGATCTATTTGAGTGTGATTGAAAAGGAGAGAGAGGGCAAGTATTTAGGCAAAACCATTCAGGTGATCCCCCATATTGTAGAGGAGATCAAGGAGCGCATTCTCAAGCTCGGAGAGGGCAAGGACTTTTTAATTGTAGAAGTGGGGGGCACGGTGGGGGATATTGAGGGGATGGTGTATTTAGAGGCGATTAGAGAACTCAAAAACACTTTGGGGCGCAAACAAGTTGCCAATGTGCATGTGAGCCTCGTGCCCTTCATCCCCACCAGCCAAGAACTCAAAAGCAAACCCACCCAACATTCCATCATTGAATTGCGCCGCTTGGGTGTGAGCGCGCATATCATTTTAGCGCGCTGTAGCCAGCCCTTGAGCTTGGAGCTTAAAAAGAAAATCGCTAGCAGTTGCGATGTGCCCGTAGAAAATGTGATCGAAGCTAGAGATGTGCCCAGCATTTACGCCTGCCCTTCAGAATACCTCAAAGAGGGCTTACTAGAGGCGATCTTTAGGCATTTTGATCTAGAGGCGCGCCCGGACACCCAAAAATTACAAGTTTGGGAAAATTTGGTGGGGCATATTCTCCACCCCAAGCAACACCTTAAAATCGGCTTTGTGGGCAAGTATGTACACTTGGTAGAATCCTATAAAAGCTATTTGGAGAGTCTGGTCTGCGTGGGCGCGCATTTGCAACTCAAAGTAGAGGTGGTCTTCATCAATAGCGAAGAGCTAGAGTTACAAGAGGGGCAAACAGACGCGTCCTTGCGCGCGCGCATTGCAGACAAACTCCAAGACTTACAGGGTATCTTAGTGCCCGGGGGCTTTGGGACGCGTGGGATTGAGGGGATGATCAACGCCATCACGCACGCACGCACGCACCATATCCCCTTTTTAGGGGTGTGTTTAGGGGCGCAGTTGATGGTGGTAGAATTTGCAAGGCAGGTCTTGGGCTTGCAGGGGGCGCACTCTAGTGAATTTGTCCCAGAGTGCGCGCACCCGGTGGTGCACTTGCTTGCAAGCCAAGAGAATATCACCCACAAGGGCTCTAGCATGCGCTTGGGCACGCACCCCATCGCGCTTAAGGAGGGGTCTTTGATCGCTAAAGCCTATGGCACGTTAGAGGTCTTTGAGCGCCACCGCCACCGCTACACCATTAACAAGGCGTATTTGAAATCCTATGCCCAACACGGCTTAGAGGTGGTGGCGCACAGCCCCCAAGATCAACTCATAGAGGGGCTCGCCCTGCAGGGGTACAAATTTTTCATGGGTGTGCAATACCATCCTGAATTCACCTCCCGCCTCATCGCCCCTAATCCCTTGTTTAAGGCGTTTGTGCAAGCCTGTTTATAATGCCCTTTGTGCGTGAAATCTTTGAAGTCCCTGCGCCGATGAAGGCGTGGGCTTTTGTGAGCCATGTCTTGGCATGCTCGCGCGCGCAAGCCCAAAGCGTGTTGGATCGCGGGCGTTTGCGCTATCTCAATGGGGTTTGTGTGCGCAAATCTGAACGCATTGTAGGGCAGGTCGCCCTGCTCCACTTTAAAGCGCTCCACCCCCCCACTCTCACCCCCCTTTTTAGCACCCCCTTTTTTGAGATTTATTGCAAGCCCAAAAATCTCTACTCCCACCCTAAGAACCACCAAAGTACTAGTCTCTATGAGAGCGTGCACGCGCGCAACCCTGAGGCTAGATTGATCCACCGCCTAGATTATGAAACCAGCGGGTTAGTGATGGTGAGCACACAAAAGCGCTATGAAAACGCGCTCAGAACACTCTTTAGCACGCGCCAAATAAAAAAGACCTACCATGCCCTTGTGCAGGGCGATGTAAGCGCCTATGCACAGGGGGATTTTAGTGTGATCTTGCCCATTTTAGAACCCAAGATCAAACACGCGGATTTGGCTATCCGTTGTAAAATCGCTAAGGAGGGCAAGCCTAGCGCGACCACGATAGAAATTTTAGATTTTTGCCCCCACACCCAGCGCACCCGGCTTAAAATCACCCCACATACCGGGCGCACACACCAAATCCGCCTGCATTTGAGCGCGCTAGGCTTCCCCATTGTGGGCGAACCTCTTTACACCCATGACGGGCATGCTAGGGCGTATTTGGACGCTAAGAGGGCAGATTTTCAGGGGAGCTTTCAATCCTTGCAAACCCAGCTCGCCCTAGAGGCGACAGGCTTAGAATTTGAGCTCTTTGGACTGAGGTATGGGATTGTCCACACCGCACTATAAAGCTTTTCATGTTCACAGAGCCTAGCTTCTCTTAGTGATAAGCGTCCCTCTCGTTAGAAAGGGATGACTCACGAGCTTAAAGCGCTAAAGCACTCGTCAGCTCTTTACAGCACAAGCCCCACCAGAAAGGTCTTGGATAATGGTTATGATGTATCTGTGGATCTAGTTTTCTCTAAAGGTTGCCGCCCTCCCAGTAACCTTAATGATCGGAGTACTGAAACTCTTTTTGATAATTTGATACCTTGGCAACAGAATTGTATCACACCTGCAAGCAGCAATGGCTTTGTTGAGCAGTAGCGCAGTCATGTTGCGCATATTGTTGTGCTTAGAAGGATTATAGGGCATTTCTGCACTGACTACACCACCTATCTTAAAATCATTGCTATTAAACTGCACGAGATAGTTCACATTGTGATCAAATTTTGCTGCTACTGTGCGTGTACTACTACACCCATTTAAAACAAGACCTGCAAAGGTTAAGCTAGCAAGAGAGAGAGAGAGAAGAATTTCCCAACGCGGCGCGACATCAAAAGCTCCTTAAAAATTTAAATAGCGGTTATTCTATCCTAATTAGTTGTGCTCTGTCTTAAAGGCATTTTAAAACTAATGCTCTATAATGTCCGTTTGTCTAGACACTCTAAAGGAGTTTGTATGAAGGTGTTATTGCTACAGGATGTCAAAAACTTGGGTAAGGCAGGAGATGTGTGCGAAGTGAAAGATGGGTATGGAAATAATTTTCTCATCGCTAAAAAGCTCGCCCAAATTGCCACCAAAGAAGCGCTCAACAAATACAAAGCCGTCCAAAAGAAGCGCGCGCAATTAGAAGCTCAAGAATTAGCCGCTAAACAGGAGATCGCCCAAAAATTAGAGGGCATTACTTTACAAATTATTAAGAAAGTTGGGGCTAATGGGGCGCTGTTTGGCTCGATCACCAAAGAAGAGGTGGTAGAAGCCCTACAGGCACAACACTCTTTAGAAGTTGATAAAAAAATCCTCGAACTCAAAACCCCTATCAAGAGCACCGGGATTTACGAAATTGATGTCAAGCTAGGGCATGGCATCACCGGCGTGCTCAAAATTGATGTGGTGGCTGAGTAGGAGATGTTTCACGCCACCACCATTTTAGGCTATAAAACGCATTTTGAGGGCAAGGATTACGCCATCATCGGGGGAGATGGGCAGGTGAGCTTTGGCAATTGTGTGCTCAAGGGCAATGCCACCAAAATCCGCACTTTACACCATAACCAGATTTTAAGCGGGTTTGCTGGAAGCACTGCGGACGCTTTTAGTTTGTTTGACATGTTTGAGCGCATTTTAGAGGGCAAAAAGGGGGATTTGTTTAAGAGCGTGGTGGATTTTAGCAAGGAGTGGCGCAAGGATAAGTTTTTGCGCCGCTTGGAGGCGATGATGATCGTGCTCAATAAACAATCCATCTTTATTTTGAGCGGGACGGGCGATGTGGTCGAACCCGAAGATGGCAAGATCGCCGCTATTGGGAGCGGGGGCAATTACGCCTTGAGTGCGGCGCGCGCGCTGGATCAATTCGCCAACTTGCCCCCTAGAAGCCTTGTAGAAGAGTCGCTTAAAATCGCGGGCGCGCTGTGCATTTACACCAACCAAAATATTAAAATCTTGGAGCTTTGAGATGAACACCGACAAGCTGGACATGACCCCCCAAGAGATTGTTACCTATTTAGACGATTACATCATCGAGCAACAAGACGCTAAAAAGATGATCGCCATTGCCTTGCGTAATCGCTGGCGGCGTTTGCAATTGAGTAAGGAGTTGCAAGAAGAGGTTACGCCCAAGAATATCTTGATGATTGGCTCAACAGGGGTGGGTAAAACAGAGATCGCACGGCGCATGGCTAAGATGATGGGCTTGCCCTTTATCAAGGTGGAGGCGAGCAAATACACCGAAGTGGGCTTTGTGGGGCGCGATGTGGAGTCGATGGTGCGCGATTTGGTGGCAACAAGCATTAATTTAGTGGAGAGCGAACAAAAGGAGAGAAATAAAGAGAAGATTGAGGATCTCATTGTCGAGAGGATCACCAAGAAATTATTGCCCGCCCTGCCCAATGGTGTTAGCGAAGCTAAAAAAGAAGAATACGCGCTCAATTTTGAAAAAACCAAAGAAAAAGTCAAGGGCACAGCCCTAGATCATGTCAAAATTGAGATCGAATTGCACAAAAAGCATTTAGAGGGGGATTTCAATGTGCCCCCTGAGATCATCAAGGTGCAAGAGAGTATTATCAAGGTGCTCAATAGGGAGGGCGAGAAGGTGAGCAAAGAGATGACCATCAAAGAAGCTAAAGAAGCCTTGCGCCATGATGTCTCACAAACCATCTTGGACATGGAGCGCGTGCAGATGGAGGGCGTACAACGCGCCGCTCAATCGGGAGTGATTTTTATTGATGAGATCGATAAGATCGCCGTAGGGGTTAAAGAGGGGAGCAGGCAAGACCCTAGCAAAGAGGGCGTACAACGCGATCTCTTGCCCATTGTAGAGGGCAGTGTGATCAACACCAAGTACGGACCTGTGGCGACCGATCATATCCTCTTCATTGCAGCCGGGGCGTTTCACTTGAGCAAACCTAGCGATCTCATCCCCGAATTGCAGGGGCGTTTCCCCTTGCGAGTGGAGTTAGAGAGTCTCTCTGAGGAGATCATGTACGCCATTCTCACACGCACTAAGAGCTCCATCATTAGGCAATACCAAGCCCTTTTAGCCGTAGAGGGCGTGGAGCTTGTCTTTGAACCTGAAGCCCTTAGAGAATTGGCAAGACTTTCTTTTTTAGCCAATCAGAGTACCGAAGACATCGGCGCGCGCCGCTTGCACACCACGATTGAAAAGGTGTTAGAAGACATCAGTTTTGACGCATCGAGTTACAAGGGACAGAGCGTGATCGTCACCAAAGATCAAGTGAGTCAAAAACTTCAAAATCTCGTAGAAAATGTGGATTTAGCCCGCTTTATTCTCTGATGACAAAATCCGGTTTTATCGCACTGCTTGGACGACCCAACGCGGGCAAAAGCACCTTACTCAACGCGCTTTTGCAGGAGAAAATCGCTTTGATCTCGCACAAAGCCAACGCCACGCGCAAGACATTAAAGGGGATTGTACCCTTCAGTGACGCGCAAGGGGTGGCATGCCAGATGATCTTTGTGGACACGCCCGGGCTTTCTGAACCCCAAAAACTCTTGGATCGGGCGATGCAATTAGAGAGCGCGCGCGCGCTCAAAACATGCGATCTCTGTGTGTTTGTAGCCAGTGTGCATGAGAATTTGCAAGGCTATCAAGACTTTTTAACCCTTTGTGGCGATAAACCCCATATTGTCGCGCTCAATAAAATAGACACGCTCACGCACGCCCAACTGCTTGCCAAAATACAGCCCTATCAAGCTTACAATACTGCATTCAGCGCTCTTGTGCCCTTGAGCGCGACCAAGTGCAAGAATTTGGAGGGTTTGTTACAAGAAATCGCCAAGCTCTTGCCCTGTGCTCCCTTTTATTACGATTCAGAACTGCTCAGCGACGCGCAGACAAAAGAAATCTACAAAGAGATGATTCGCGAACAGATCTTTGCGCATTTGAGTCAGGAGATCCCCTATGCAAGCGATGTCCTCATCACGCGTTTTATCCAAGAACCCCAGTTAGATCGCATCCATGCCCAAATCATTGTAGAAAAAGAGAGTCAGCAAAAAATGGTGGTGGGCAAGGGGGCGTGGGTGATTAAAAAAATCAGCAAGCAAGCGCGTTTGAACATGCAAGCTTTTGGGGGTAAAAAGGTCTTTTTGCGCCTAGAGGTGGTGGTGTGCAAAAATTGGAGTCAAAGACAAGATCAGCTAAAAAAAATGGGCTATGTGGTAGAGTGGGGCCCTCCATCTTTAATTTCCAATAAATAGGGATGTGGTGTTAATGGGGGCTATGTGTGCTGTTGTGCGTGTTAGTGTGTGTTTTGGGGTTTGAAAACAAGAAGCTTACCAAAAAAGACATCAAACCCCCCGAGCGATTCCTACAATCTTATTCGATACAAAAAGTATTTTAGGAAGGTGTTTTTAGAATATCGCGATATTGGGTTTATTATAAAAACCTAGACTATTTAGTTTGTGGTTGATAAGACAAACCCCAAATTAATCCTTTGCAATCCGCGAAAGTAAGGCGCTGGTAGGGTCTAAGGTGAGTGATAAAATGCGTGAAGGTAATAAAGTTACTCCTGCTGGCTTTTATCATATTCTCAATAAAAATTATAGATTTGGATGCCTACTACGGGCTTTTTTGTTGGAATCTAATTACTCTAACCCCTAACTCCCTAGACATCACGCTCAGGTGCACAGCCAAAATATTGCCTTGATCGTCTATTTCAACTTCTAAGTTTTTGTATTTTTCATAGAATTTAGGGGCTAGGATGTGGTTAAAATAGTCATCACCCTTAGGGGTGCGCATAACATTAATATCCCATGGATTCCAATCCAAAGGGTTTTCCCATGACTTTTTGCTATCCATTTTGCTATCATGTAAATAATTTCTATATGTATAAAAAAATTTTCTTTAATATGTTTCCAAGCCACCAGCACAGATGAAAAAGAATGATACAAACTTTTTTCTTCGTCTTTGCATGTAAAATCAATGAGATTTCCTAGGAACATTTCACCAATAAAGGCAATATACTCGCTTGCATAGCTTGGTTGTGGGTCGTTTTCAAAAAGATTTTTGTCTAGAGTATCCAATGAATAGATATCGTATTGTCCCATGAACCCCTCATCAATCTCAAAATTTAACGGCGCTTCTTGTAGAATGTGATATTCAAAGTATTCTAAAATATCTAGTTTTGTAATTCATGGATAAGTCAATAAGATTTTTACATCCAAAGACTCTTGCCCCAAAACTCTTGTAATTAACCGATCCAACCCATGCTGATAAATAAAGATCAAAGAGATCGCTGTGTTGATTTATCATCGCGCGTAGTTTCATTTTCTCATCGTCTCCAAGTTATGAATTATTTTCTCTTTTGGGGATCAATCTCCGTTAACAATGCCTATCAATGCAAATATAGTAAGAAAAGCACTCCAAATTCCCGATGCAACACACACAAAAGCCCATATACGGTTAGCAAACAAGGTATAGATACGGTGGATGAACCACACAACAAAGCTCTCGCTAATAATAAGAACTAGAAGAGGTAAGATAATAAATTTGACAAGCAAAGCAGACAATAGGGCGATATATATTGGTAAGAAAGGCAAACAGACTAATGCAATGATACTACCAAGTTTTTTCATCTAATCTCTCTACTTTAAATAAGTTCTATTACTTTCATCTTTGTATCGTTTTCTTAATTCAAGTACATACTCTATGCCTTGTTTGTCTGCGGCAATATCGTTTTTATCAAAACCTGTGCCTCCACTAAACGGCTGCTTGAGAGCGTCCAATATCTCTCCTCCATAACCATACAAAAAGGCTAGAAATAACAAGATAAATCATATAAATTCCGTAAAATTGCACAATTTTTTTATAGATTTATTTTTGCCACAAAAGCCCCAATTTTTGCTAAAAGAGGCATTGCCTTTAGTAGGCAGAGTTCCCGAAAATCAAGGATGTAGCGGGTATAGGTGAAACAAGTATGTAGCAGAAATCCAAGCTTTGTAGATTCACAAAGTTTTATAGGATTTTGTATGCTTGTAAGAACGGAAGCGAGTCTTATTGCAGGCGTGCATATTGCCTTAAAAAGTGGTGGTAATAGTAGATTTTGCGACACTTTTCAAAGATACGCGCCCCTATCCCGGTTTTCTTGCGTCCTTTATAAGGTGCTTGTGTGCCCATTAGGTGTTTGTTTGTCGCCGTGAGGATGGTGGAATTTGTCTTGTGCTCATCAGTAGGATGCACACTCAAGGGAATGTAAGTAAAATTGGGGATGTGGTGTACCCAGTATTGGTTCATAAAAACATCTACTGGGGCGCTAAAATGATGGCTTGCGCTCACAAAAGCCTTAGCTGCTTTAGGTGTGATGTAGTAGGCTAAAGTGGTCAGGACAGGCAGGACGGAAAAATAAAAATGAGTAGCTAGAATTGTTTCTAAAACTTTGGGGTTGAGAGGGGCAAGACATGTCCCATTGAGTGCGCCAATTTCAGAGTATTTGGGTCGTTTTTCATGAAAATCTCCATATAGACGCACAAAATCAAAAGGGTTTTTTAGGCAATCTACAATACTCTGCCTGAAATTTGATTGCAAATCAAAATCATCTTCTAAAATCACTATGGGTTTGTTGTTTTCAATGCATTTGAGCCAAAGCAGGTAATGGCTAGCATAACAACCTAATTCTTCAGGAAACATTTCCCGCCCGTCAAATCCCTTAAACCAAGCGTTTTTATAGAGAGTCTGAAGAGAGTAGGAATGTTGGATAAGACTTGAATACCCTAAGTCTTTCTTGAAATAATGGCTGTGTTTATCAACCGCTTCAAAGAGATGAAACTGCAGGTCTATCTCCCCCCCCCCCCCCTCTAGAATTGGTTTTTGCACGAACGCCTCACATCTTGCGCGCCGTGCACTATTTCTAAGTGAAATAATATAAACATGACAAGATAACATCGTATGTCTTTCCACTATTCTTTTTCCTTTTATATCCCTTATTATTATGTGCAAATGCGATGAGAGTGAAATTTAGGAATTAGCTAACTAGGCATCAAAATCATGCAAGCATGCGACACCATTCATATTTTATATCGAAGCGATTATAGAGAAATTCTTAACTCTCTTTAAGTTGTTCTAGGCGCTCCTTCTTGCTCCCAATATCAGTAATTTGGATTCCGAAGTTTCCATCTACAATCACCACTTCACCCCTAGCAATGACCTTATCATCTACCAGAATCTCTAAAGGATCATTGACCATTTGGTTAAGCTCAATCACGCTTCCAATGTCCATAGAAACTACATCTTTTAAGATCATTTTCTTTTGTCCAATACGCACTCTAACATTAAGCTTAATGTCTAATAGCATGTTAATATTGCGCACTTCTAATTGTTCTAAATGGTTATTATCCCCTTCTGCGCGCTCGCTCTTAGGTATAACAGGAAGGTTAGGCATAGAAGGGGCATGTTTGATCTTAGAAGTGTTTTGGGGAGCAACCTTCTTCTTGAAAAGATCGATAAAAACCCCGCCACAGAAAATAAAAAAACTTGATTGTAAACTTCCCAGCTCAAATCCAAATTCAAAGCCATCGCTATAAGGGTCGAGCAAAGAAGCATCATGGGCATCAACAGCTTCGCTGACTTCAAAAGAGAATTTTGGAATGATTTCTTGGGCTTGTAGGGCTGTGGTGAGTGCCCCAAAGATATTAGAGCCAATTTCTTTTATTGCGTCCAAATCGTCTTTTTCTAGGGTTTCCTTGCTAGTCCCTTCGCCCCCTATCATCAAATCTGCTAGTGCAGTTGCCATAGGAATAGGGATAGCCAAAGTGATTGTTACATTGGTTTGAGGTTTGACCTGCACCACTACAGAAGCATGTTCGACGAAAATAAAATCCCCTACAGAAATTTCATTTTTCAGCTCTACAGATGGACTCTTTCCCAATAGTCCGCCTAAAGTAGACGTACACTCTTGAACGAAGAGTTTTAAAAAATCGTCAATCATTCTTCTTCTTCCTTGATATTACCAATCTTGATTTTGCGTTGGTTTTCTAGCACTTCGAGCACTTCTTTAACCCTGTCTTTTTCAGTTTGAATCACTTCTTTAATCTTGATGGTCTTGCGGTAACCTTGATAGCCTACCGTGGCTAAATAGCGCTCTTTTTTGTCAATATTGACCACCACCGTATCATTAGCAACCTTATTAAGGCGAATCGTATCTCCCACAACCAAATCTAACACCTCTTTAAGTGTAAGCTTTACACTCCCCAAAAACGCAGAAACATCTACGCTCGCTCCACCTACTAGAGCTTGTAATTCTTTATTACGACTCTTTTTAGAGCTGGTTTCTGTGAGCATGACATCGCGATTGCCCATTTTTGATAAAATTCCCTCAATGGAGATCACAGGGTAACAAAGATTCATCATGCCCCGGCTATGTCCAATCACAATTTCCATCACCACCATGATCACGATCTCATTTTGCGCCACGATTTGCACCACATTCGCGCTGGACTCTTTGGCATCAATGGTGGGGAAAAACTCGGTTACAGGATTCCAAATATCCTTAAGTATCTGCATCACCTGCTTTAAAATAGTGTCTAG
Organism: Helicobacter baculiformis; assembly: GCF_900197685.1. GTDB lineage: Bacteria > Campylobacterota > Campylobacteria > Campylobacterales > Helicobacteraceae > Helicobacter > Helicobacter baculiformis. The sequence goes on from NZ_FZMF01000026.1 coordinate 23,737, forward strand.
CAAGTTAAGCTCAATATCACTAAATTCGCGAGTTTGATCGTAAGAACTTCCTTTACCTCCGAGCAGACGATCAATCATAGGGAAAACGATACTAGGGTTAACTTCCAGAACCCCCGTACCTCCCACTGGCTTCATAGAAAAGACATTAAAGCTTGTGGGGCTGGGCAAGCTCATCAGAAATTCCCCATAGGTCATCTGATCCACACTGTGCAACTGAATTTCCACAATGCTGCGCATGATGGCAGAAATTTGACTAGAGAGACTACGCGCCATTTTGTCATGGATACTTCTAAAGGAGCGCAACTGTTCTTTGCTAACCCGATTGGGACGTTTGAAATCATAAAGAGTGATCTGCTTTTGAGGCATGATCTCTTTTTTCTGAAGAGTATTGACATCCTCAGACTCGTCAACAACTTCTAGGAGCGCATCAATCTCTTCTTGGCTTAGAATGTCAGCCATGCGCACCTCCCAAATTGATACGGATTTTTCTAATCACTTCCTTGATAATTTGAGAAATCCTCGATTCGGTAACCCCCAAGATCTCCTTAATTTCGCTTAAATTCAATTCTTCAAAAAAATAAAGCTGAATAATGAGTTGTTCACGCTCAGACATAGTTTTTAAAACGCTATAAATGTGAGTCATGAGCTCTTCTAGCTCTAGTTTTGCGCCGATATGATCCTGCTCGATGGCGTTAAATTGCTCATCTATGGGCACATTGGCATAAATATCAGAAGCAACCTTAGCTTCGCGAATCTTGCTAATGTCTTCTTGTAAAACTTGAGCTAGATAGACATCGTCAGGTTCTTGTCCATACTCGTTATAATATTTGGAAACCTCGTGGTCGATTTTTTTAATGAGCTTTCTAGAGGCGCGCGAAACTACGTCTAGGGAGCGCAAATAATCCAACATAGCCCCATTCACACGGGTTTTGGCATAGCCCCAAAAAGAATCATTGAGGGCAATATCATAACGGCGCGCCAACTTAATAAGCTCTTCTGTACCTACAGAAACTAAATCATTAAAATCTACACAACTAGGCAGGCGCTCTTTTAAACGAAATGCCATTGCACGCACAGCAGGCAGATATTGGATCGCTAGGTCGTCCTGAGAGCTTTGGATTTGCGCATCATAACTAAACTTTTTGAGCACTTTATTTCTCGTCAAACTCATAGCTGTGTACATATTTTAACAGCGCATCCACTTCTTTTTCGCGCTCCACAAATTCCTTATTAAAATTACTCAATTTACGCTCCAAATCTGCCTTATTTAAGAATCGCTTACGCGGGTAGATAAAGTTCATGAATATGGAAGCAAACACGAGCATGATCATGTAAAACCCGGCCGTGGAAACCAAAGTTCCAAAGAGGACATATTCGGGTTGATCAAATTTGATCAACGAGAGGATCAGTCCAATAAAAAAACCCCCGACGATGGAAAAATTCACAAAGTTTTCTACTTTCATGACACCACCTCACAAATATCGTAGTAAGCGTTTGAAAAACCCGATGAAATTGTCCTTAGGCGTTTCTATCACATTGTGTTCCATCTTCATGGTTAAAATTTTAGAAACCTGCCCCATTGAAAACGAAAAGGTGTTAAAAGGCTCACTTTTGCATAAAAGCTTGCGATTTTTGATAGATTGCTTGAGCGCGTTGCTGTTTTGGATATAGCCCAAATAATTCAAGGTCATGTGTGGGATATTTTCTTTGGCGACACGTTGGATTCCGCTAAAGATTTGCATCGCCTTATCGGCTGAATCGACCATATTGACCAAAACAAAGGCATCGTTTTTAGTTTTAGAATTAACCTTAATGGTGGTATAGGCATCAGTAATAGCCGCCGGGTCAGAAGTGGTGATCACCACCACGCAATCGCTCGCGCGCAAGAAAGCTTGGGTAAACTCCCCAATCCCCGCCCCAGTGTCAATAATCATGTAATCTAGATCGTCGAGTACATTTTCCTCATCTACAAAACTATCTAAGATTTCTTGGCTCACATACTTAAAAATCTCTTCCCCACTATCCCCGGGCACCAGGTAAAACCCCTCTTCAATCGGGTAGATCACTTCATTAAAACGCGCTTCACCCCTGAGCGCGTGCAAAATATTCTTACTAGTCTTGATTCCAAAGATGATATCTAGATTAGCCAATCCAATATCTGCATCTAAAACGCCCACCTTGTAACCACTTTTAAACAAGCTATAACCTAGATTTGCACTGATGGTAGACTTGCCCACACCCCCCTTACCGCTCGTGATCGCGACAAATTTTGTCTTGCCCTTTTTGCTAAAAATGCTTCTAGGCTCCATGATGTGCTCCAAACCGCTCGCTTGGTTGTGCGTCATGCTTTTTTCCTGTTGGGATGTGCAAACCCATCGAGCATGCAATCCACCAAATAATCATTGCTAGCGACCAACAAATCCATGGGCACTTCCTGACCGATACACAAGTAACTGATGGGCTTTTTGCTCTCATAGACTAGGGAAAACAAATTTCCAAATCCGCGACTCTCGTCCAATTTGGTGAAAATCAAACTATCGATCTCCAAAGGGCTAAAGGCGTTGTAAATATCCTTCAAATCTTCGTATTTCGTGGTGAGTGAGAGTACAAGCGTGGTATCGATCTTGTAGCCATTTTCAGTAAACTTCTTCAAGGCTTCGATTTTCTTTTTATCATGCTGAGAATGCCCAGTTGTATCAATGAGCACTACATCGCAATACTCTAGAGTACGCATTTCTTTTGTAAAATCCTCTGAGTCCATCACGGTCTCAATGCCAATCTTCATTTTTTTGGCATACCACATCAACTGCTCCACCGCGCCGATGCGATAGGTATCCAAAGTCAAAATCCCCACCTTATATTTTTTGTCCAACATCTTAGAATAGCGCGCGGCTAACTTGGCTAAGGTGGTGGTCTTGCCCACGCCCGTAGGTCCCACCAACATCAAAATTTTCTTATAACTAGGATCTAAACTTTCATGACGACAATAGATCATCTTACGCAGAACTTCTCTAAAATAACGCTTTACCGTTACTGAATTTTCACGCATTTTTACAGGCATCATTTCCAAGCTCAAACGCATGATTTCATCCAAATGAGTCTTGTGCATGCCACTATTTTTAGCCAAACGATAGATTTCTGCAAACTCCTGCGGAATGATAAAGTTAGGACTCTTATTGTCATTCCATACCATATTCTGAATGAGCTTAAGATTGTCGTTAATCTTATTAAGCTCGCCTTTGATAGAGTGCAACTCAACCCCATCCCTATCTTTCTTGGGGGAGGAGATCTCTTTGGGAGTAGCCTCATCTAATGCGCTCGCCTGTGTAGGAATAAGGGGCGGAGGTTGGCTCGACACTCCGGCCAGTTTGCGCATCTCCTCTAGGGTTTTAGAAAGCTCAATGCTCACCTCTTCTTTGAGAGGGGGTATAGGTTCTTTGGGACGGGGTGTAGATTGCAGTGCGCTCTCTAAGCGTTCTTGCATATTATTACTCTTGGGCTTGGACTCTTCTTTGGGCTTGTCCACAGCTACCACCACTTCATAAAGCCCGGGTTCTGTTAAACTTTTCTTGCGGATTTCTTGAGCCTTCACCACTAGGGCATTATGTCCATGTTCACTTTGGGCGCGTTTGAGTGCTTCAGCAGTGGTTTCGCCACTATAGGTATAGAGTTTCATGCTCATCTCCATGCCATGTGTTGCAAGATTAGAGGCACAAGCACAGAGGTGCGCCGACTCCACCCAGGGTGGGGTAGGGTCAAATAAGGCTGTCTAGAGGTCATATGGTTAAAAAAGAGAATATCGATGTCTAGCGTCCTTGGGGCATTTTTAAAGGGGCGTTTGCGCGCGCGCCCCCAGCGTCTCTCTAAATAAAAAACAAGTCTAAACAACTCCCGCACACTTAAGCTTGTGCTAAAAGACAGAGTGGCATTCGTAAAATCTCTCTGCTTGGTGTAGCCAAAGGCAGGATTGATATAGAGAGGCGAGGAATACACCCGTGAAAATAGGCGATGGCGTGTCAACCACACCCATAACCCTTCAAAAATTTTCTTAGAATCGCCCACATTGCTCCCTATGCCCAAAGTTGCTGTATTTCTCAAAATGTACCTGCGTTTACACTTGGCAGGGAAAAAGCGCGTGTAAACAAGCGTGCACATCACTCCATCAAAGAACTTCAGCCCTAGAGTGTTTCACAACCACTAGGTCCTCAATACGCACCCCATATTGCCCCGGGATGTAAATCCCGGGTTCTACAGAGAACACCATGCCCTCCTCAATAATCGTCTCACTCCTAGGAGAAATAAAGGGCAATTCGTGAATATCTAAGCCAATTCCATGCCCGGTGCTATGCGCAAAAAACTCCCCATACCCACTCTCTGCAATCACGCCTCGCGCAATGGCATCGATTTCTTTACCTGTCATGCCTGCACGCAAATTCTCAATCGTGCTCTCTTGTGCTTTGCGCACTACATCGTAAATTTTTTGTAAGGTCTTATCTTTAAAATATTGAGTGCGCTCAAAACTGAACTCCCCATCAAAAAAAGCGGTACGCGTACGATCAGCACAATAACGCTTGTATTTGATCCCCATATCTGCCAGGAGCAAATCCCCCTTTTGCAAGCGCACCTCCGGGCTGGGCAAAGCATGAGGCTTGGCCGCATTAGCATTGATTGCCACAATGGGCTCAAAACTCAGATCATACGCTCCGCTACAGGTTAAAAACTCCTTACTCTTGAATTGGAGTGCTCTTTCTACATGTCCTTGTGCGCTGGCGACATGGCGGGCAAAACTCTCAAAAGCCTCCACATTCAACGCTTGTGCGCGCTTGAGCAAGGCAATTTCTGCTTCACTCTTGACGATGCGTTGTTTCCTATGATAATCGATTTCCCCGACCAACTCACATCCTCCCAACCCTGTAGCGAGTCGTTCATAAATCTGCACGCTAATTTGCGCCTTATCAAAATAGAGTTTGGGGGTTTTGTGTGCCAATTCGATCGCCTTTGTCCACAAATCAGCACTTTCCACCACCTCTACACCCGCTTGTACACTCTGACGCGCTTCTAAAGTGTAGCGCGCATCGGTGATAAAGAACGCCCGATCTTCTAGCTGTAAAAAAATGCCATGATCACAGCTGTAGCCACATGCGAAGTACTGAGCGTTTTCGTCGGTAGTGAAATGTGCGTTCACACTCAAGCGTTTGTCCTAGCAATAGAATCTGCTTGTGCTTGATTTTCTTTAATCGCCTTAATTTCGGCTAAAATTTGCATCATGGCGATCAGAGCCACATGGTAGCCAAAAGCCCCAAAACCGGTTACCACACCCGCACTCACTGCGCCCGTGTAGCTAGTCTTCCTAAACTCTTCGCGTGCAAAAATATTGCTCAAATGCACTTCAATCACGGGCATGTCCGCAAGCATGATTGCATCGGCAATGGCAACAGAAGTGTGCGAAAACGCCCCGGGGTTGATAATAATCCCTTCAAAATCGCTTCCTACGCACTCCTGAATGCGATCGATGATTTCCCCCTCAAAATTTGTTTGAAAAAAATCCAGTTCCAAGCCATTTTGCTTGGCAAAACTTTCCATGTTTCCATGGATCTGATCCAAAGTTACAGGACCATAAAGTCTGGGGTCGCGATGCCCCAGCATATTTAAATTAGGTCCTTGAATCACCAAAATCTTCATCAAAACTCCTTAGGATAGATGCGCTAGTATAGCACAATTAAAGCGTAAAATTACGCACGATTTTTTGCAAGTCTTGCGCCGTGCGCTCCAACACACTGATTTCTTTGGCATTGCTACTCATTGAGGTGGCAACCTCATGGGCGATCTTGGCAATCTGTTCGATCTGGCTAGCAATGTTGGCGATATCTTGAGACTGACTTTTAGAGTGCACCACTACACTTTTAGCATCTTCTAGTGAGCTAGCAGCTTTATTGTAAATAGCTTCCAACGCACTAGAAGCTAAATTTGCATGCTCTTGACTCTTAGTGATCTCAACAACCATGTGTTCCATACTAGCAACGGACTTTTTAGTTTCCTCTTGAATAACTTTAATGATTCGATCGATTTCTTGAGTCGCACCCCCGGTATGCTCAGCTAGTTTGCGAATTTCATCTGCCACTACTGCAAATCCGCGCCCGTGTTCACCCGCGCGCGCAGCCTCTATGGCGGCATTGAGCGCGAGCAAATTGGTTTGATCGGCGATGCCTTGAATAAGTTCAGCACTCTGCCCGATGTTTTGGGCATGTTTGTCTAAAGATTGGATTTGTTCAGCGCCAGCGCGTGCGCTTTGGGTAATGCCTTCCATACTCTGCGCGGTGTTATGCACAGCTTCTTTACCCTTTTGGCTCAACTCTACACTTTGTAGAGAATTCTCTTCTGTTTGGGCAATAATATCGCTCACTCCTTGAACACTTTCTTGCATATGAGTCATGTTTTTGATCAGCTCAGCAGTCATGTTTTCTTGCTTATTAGCGTTTTCCTGAGAGATGCGTGAGAGATCAGAAGCTAAAGTAGACTTGTGTGAAATATCGCTAGAGGATTGGCTAATTTGTTTAATGATGTGCACCATAGAAGCTTGCATATCTTTAATAGCATCCAAAGCACTGCCTGCAAACTTTGTCTGAACTGTATGCGAAAGATCGCCTTTGGCAATCGCACCGATAATCTCTTTGATCACAACGGGTTCTTCTCCTAAGGATGCTCTGATGTGCCGCACAATGATAAAGGCAATTCCCATACCAATAAAGAGTACAATGAGAGTCAAACTCACCATCAGATAACTAAACTCACTGGCAATACCCTTAGCAAGAGAAGTAAGTTTTTTGTTGAGACTCTCTTCATGATCAATAAAAGCATTGATGGCTGCAAGCCACTTAACGATATTTTGGGCTAAACCCTTGTATAAAAATTGCGCAGCTTCTTGCGAATCTTTTTGCTTTAAGGCGATAATCTTGTTAATTTGGGGGACTGCAACAATCTCTATTGTATTGATATCTGCGTAAAGTGCTCGCTCCTTATCACTAACATGATCTTGAAACTGAGCAAACATCGTATCCATGGATTTCTTAGCCTGTTGGTAGTCCCCATAGAGCTTAGCGATCAATTCAATTTGAGTTTCCAAAAACTCGCGATTTTGTGTGATGACTACATCGCGCACAGCGATAGCACGATCATGCACACTTCCACGCATGTTGATCGCATAGCGCTGTTTTACAGCATTATAATCTGTGATCTCAGTTAAAATATGATCGATAGTGCGCACCCGAATCACTCCTACCACACTCAAGATCACCATTAAGGCAATCACAACCCCAAAACCGCCGTAAAGCTTCTTGGATACGCTTAATCCATCCATCATGGCACATCCTTTAGTAACAAACAAGATTACCGTTTATTTTTTTCTATGATTTTTTGATAACGATTGATATTAGAAGTTACCAATTCAATAACAAGTCTTTGCATCACCTTTGCATACATCTCACTAAGGATTGCTCGAATTGCAGTGTCTTTTGCTTTAATAAGTTGAGTGCGCCCAACATAACTAGGCATCAGTTTACCTGTTTTGCTAATAGGGTAATGATAAGTATGTGTGCTAGCCTGATGACCGCTCACATCCACACCAAAATTATGAATCACCTTACCCGTTACAGGCTCAAAGAAATTAAACCATATTGTACCCGAGCTCCGATCTGCCATAATATCTACATTTGACTGGCTAGAATCGTCAGGATTTATCTTAATATTCTCTAATACACCCACCCAACCACTCAAATCTAAAACTGCCCATATCTTGCGCTTTTGTACAGGAGTGAGCGCCTCTCTATTGCTAAAACGCAAAACCTGATACCCGCGCTTCTGAAGAATCTCTTGAATTTGCTTGAGCAATGCTTCTTGAAATTGTGTGGCATAGGGCTTAAGATTGTCGCTCACTTGTATATGGGGTGTAAGGATACCTACAAAGTGATTATTGATAGGCGCTTGGGTAATACTAATGGGGTAGTGAAGTAAAAGAGTATCGCTCACAGCATGGGTCGTCCTACTTTTCTGTGCAACTTGAATCTTAGAATGCGAAAAATCCTTAAGAGAAGACACCTCAGACTGCGCATGCAAGAAGCCCCCACAAGCCCCTAGAACAAACCACGCAAGCAACACCTTCCGTCTTGTTTTTTGCACAAAAAACCTTGCACTCCAAAGTTAAAGGATTATAGCACACAAACAAATAATCAAAAGACCCCCTCCCATACCTCTTTTAGATGGGTAAAACGCGGATGTGCTCGTCTAAGTGCTCTTGTAATACCCCCTCAATAGCATATAAAGTTCCTGTACCAGCGCTCGCGCACCCATCGCACGCGCCCATGTAGCGGATATAAACATCTACAAAACCCCCTCCTTCTTTAATATCAAGTACTTCCAAATTCCCCCCATCCATCATGAGCATGGGGCGGATGTGCAAATCGATGGTGTGATCGATGGCCTTGACTTTTTGCACCATCGTCATGTCCACGAAGGCTAAATCCCCGCTCAAGGATTTTTGCGCATTCTCCTTTAGGGCTTCGGCTTGCATTTCTGCGCGCACATCCCTGAGAATATCCACTAAATAATGCTCCCTAGCCTCGTGCCCACCAGGTTTGACACAACTCTTACAAAACCCCCCGGCTTTGGTGTATTGGGTGATCTCCTCTACGCTCTTTAAATCGTTGAGCCTAATCACCTCCTTAATCGTGCCCAAGCTCACCCGCGCACACTCGCACACAATGATCTCACTTTCAAAATCTTCCGGGTTCTTACCCAGGTATTGAGCGGCGGCCTGCTTGATCACATCATAAGCCATCACAGAACAGTGCATTTTTTGCCCGGGTACGGCGGGTACATCAGGGTGATCTCTAAGGCTATGTTCCACATCTAAATTTGTGATCTTCACCGCATCTTGTACCCGTTTGCCCAAACACAGCTCAACCATCATATCCGAGCTAGCAATCGCTGTCCCGCATCCAAAACTCTTAAACTTAGCGTCCACAATCACATCGGTTTTAGGGTCCACCAGCCAGTAAAGCCGCACCGCATCCCCGCACGCCTCTGCGCCATAGTCAGCAACGATGAGTTTCCCCCCTTTGGCTTGCGCCTCCTCCTGCGTGATGACCCCTAAATGCGTGGGATTGTCCATGCGTCTGCTCACCTCTTTAGAATAGGCGTCCCACAACGCCCCACCGAGTAAATTATTTTTTGCCATGTGAACTCCTTTGTCTAAAACCCATAAGAGCTAGAGATATTGCGCAAGCGCTTCACCGCCTTTTGAAAAGCTTGAATCGTGTAGTCGATCTCTTCTGCTTTGTTAAAACGACTCAAAGAAAAGCGGATCGCGGTGTGGGCAAGCTCCTTATCCGCCCCAATAGCGACCATCACCGGATTAGCCTGTAAATCCTCGCTCGCGCACGCACTCCCGGTAGAAGCGGCGATATTGGCGCGATTCAAATCCCAAAGCATCGCCTCGCCCTCGATCCCGCGTACACTCACTAAGGTCGTGTTAGGCACGCGTTGCACGCGATCCCCAATGACAAAGACATCTGCGATATTCAAAAGCGCGTCCTCAAGCTTATCGCGCAATTCCCCAACAACTTGTTTTTCATACTCTAAATGTTCTTGAGCCAAGCGCATTGCCTCGCCCATGCCCACAATATAGGGCACATTCAGAGTTCCGCTACGCCGTCCGCGCATGTGTTCCCCGCCATGCAAAAGCGGGGTGAGCTCTACGCCTGAGCGGATGTAAAGCCCCCCAATTCCCTTAGGTCCATGGAATTTATGCGCTGAAAAAGAGAGAAAATCCACATGGGCTTTTTGTACATTGACCGGGATTTTCCCAATCGCCTGCACAGCGTCCGTGTGGAAGAGCACACCCCTTTGCTTGCACACTTCCCCAATCTGCTCAATGGGGAAAATCAAACCCGTTTCGTTATTAGCCCACATCACGCTCACTAAGGCGGTCTTATCCGTGATAGCTTCTTTAACCTGTTCTGCGCTAATAGTACCCTGCGCGTTAATGGGCAGGTAGGTAACCTCCATCCCTACACTTTCTAAAAACTCGCAGGTGGCATGCACAGCCGGGTGCTCGACCTCTGTAGTGATGATGTGATTCTTGCCATGTTTGAGATACGCATCAAAATACATGGATTTGAGCACCCAGTTATTGCTTTCTGTGGCACAGGAAGTGATGATAATGTCGTCCTCATTGCGCGCGCCCACGCCTGCATAAAGCTTATCTAAAGCTTCTAAAATGGCGGGGTGGGTTTCTGTGCCAAATTTGTGCAAGGAGTTAGGGTTACCATATTGCGCGCTAAAATAAGGAGTCATCAGACTTTCTACCGCTGGGTCTACCTTGGTGGTGGCGTTATTGTCCAAATAAATGCGTTCCATCAAAAATCCTAAAAAATAGAGTTTGGATATACAAAAGTCATTTTCATAGTAAAAATGGATATACCACGCTATCCTTTGCGCAATCTTAAGATTCTTGCATAAGTGCGATGAGTTGCTGAATACTTGTATTGCTGTGCACAATTTCCTCTTCTTCTTGCAACATGAATGCCTCCATAGAGGCTTTTTTAGCGATCGCCTCGTCCAAATCCGAATCGAAGCCCTGTTGGTAAGATCCGATGCGAATCAACACCTCGTTTTCTTTGAGCAGGGCGTAAAGTTTGCGGAATTTACGTGCAGCGAGCATGTGCGCTTGTGCGCTCACTTCTTTACTCACCCTAGAGGCAGAGTTTAAAATGTTGATGGGGGGGTAAATGCCATGATCGGTCAACTCTCTACTGAGCACAATATGCCCATCTAAAATACTGCGTGCCTGATCGGCAATGGGGTCTGAGAGATCATCGCCCTCCACTAAGACGGTGAAAAATGCTGTAATGCTGCCCTTGTTTTTCTCTTTACCGGCACGCTCCATTAGTTGGGGGAGTAGAGTCAGAGCAGAAGGGGGGTAGCCTTTGCTAGTGGGGGGCTCGCCCATGGCTAGCCCTATCTCGCGCTGTGCCATCGCAAAACGCGTGATCGAATCCATCATAAACAACACATCATGCCCTTGGTTTTTAAAATACTCCGCCACACTCATCGCACAGAACGCGCCGTATTTGCGCATCAGAGGCGAATCATCGCTAGTAGCGACCACCAATACCGTGTTTTCTAAATTGCCTTGTAGGTTTTTATGGATAAATTCGGGAATCTCGCGCCCGCGTTCCCCAATGAGGGCGATCACCTTGATAGGCGCGCTGGATCCGCGCACCACCATGCCCATCAGTGTGGATTTGCCCACCCCGCTACCCGCAAAAATACCTAATTTCTGCCCCTTGCCACAGGTGAGAAGGGCATCGATGCTTTTAACCCCCACGCCAAACATCTCATCGATCACGCCCCGATCTAAGGGCTTCATAGGCTCTACCATCACGGGCGCAAACGCGTTTGCACGCACAAAGCCTAGCCCATCTAAGGGGTTGCCCAGCGGATCGAGTACGCGCCCTAGCAAACCCTCCCCCACCGGGAAACTCAAACCTTCTTTGACAAAGAGTACGCGATCCCCCACCTTGCACCCCTCCACAAAGGAAAAGGGCGCAAAGCCAAATTGGTGTTGTTCCACCACCACCACCATGCCCAAACATTCCTTGCCATCAGCGCGTTCCGCTTTCACCACATCGCCCACAGAGGGTAAGAATCCTTGCACAAAAACCATGTTGGGTAAAATCTTGGAAATCATGCCGTAACGAGGCGAGAGATCGCGGCTGAGTTGTAGGCGCGCTTTGAGCGTTTCTAAGGACATGATCCTCCCAAAGTTTAATTGTGGATTAACGCATGTTTGGTTAAAATGACCCCTTTATTATACTCAAACTCAAGGAGTTATCGATGGATTTAGAGACCAAAAGGTTAGATGGCGCTAATGCGCATATCCATGCTAAACCTTCTCTAGAAGTTTTTGAAGAAAAATCTAAAAAGGTTGCCCAAAAGATTGCTAGAAACACAAAAATTGACGGGTTTAGAAGAGGTAAAGTGCCCCTCAATGTTATCCAGCAACGCTACCAAGATCGGATCAACGAAGAAACTAGACAGGAATTACTTGACTCTGTGTTACACGCCGGGGTGAAGGCGTTAGAACTCGCCCCTCAGGAAATGATGGGTAGCCCTGCGATCCTCAAATTCGAAAAACAGGATACGCATTTTGATATTGAGCTCAGAATCGGGATTAAGCCTCACATCGATCTATCCAGTGTGGAGAGTTGTATCCCTGATTTTACCATTGACGAGATCAGCCAGGCGCAAGTGCAAGAGCGCTTAGACATCTTAGCCAAAGAAAAGTCTAGCTTCTCAGACGCGCCTGAAAATACTCTTGTGGCTAAGGATCACGGGGTAATTATAGATTTTGAAGGCTTGCTAGATGGACAACCCTTTGAAGGTAATAAAGCACAAAATTTTGCTCTCATTGTAGGTGAGGGACGTTTATTAGAAGATTTTGAAACTCAGCTTATAGGGATGAGGGTAGACGAAGAAAAGCAGTTTGTTGTGCGCTTCCCCAAAGACTACGCCAATGCGACTTTGGCGGATAAAGAAGTCTCTTTTCATGTCAAGCTCCACCAAATCCAAATCCGACAAATCCCTGAGATTGACGATGCGTTTGTCAAGGCCGTGCTCAACCAAGAAAAAGAGCCCACTTTGGAGTTGCTCCGACAAAAGATCAAAGATCAGCTCTTCTTGGAAGCAAAGACCAAGCTCTACAACCAAGAACTTAAAGATAAGCTGATGAAAAACTTAGAAGATACGCTTTGTTTCGATCTGCCCACTACGCTTTTAGAGCAAGAAATCGATTTAGCTTTGCACCAATCCTTGCAGGATACACCCCAAGAAGAGCTTGAAGAACTCCAAAAAGATCCTCTTAAACTTAAGGAAAAACGTGAGAGTTTTAGGGCTGAGGCACTCAAAAGCGTAAGGGTTACTTTTATCATAGAAGCCTTGTCTAGACAAGAAAAGATTGAGGTGCAGGATAGTGAGGTGTTTCAAGTTATTTATCATGAAGCTATGATGACCAAACAAGACCCTAAACAGCTCATTGCATATTATGAGAAGAACTACATGTTGCCAGCTGTTAAAATGACTCTGATTGGGGATAAGTTGCTGACCTGCTTGCTTGACAAACGCTTGGCTAAAGCGCAGGAGGCCTCTTGAACTACATTCCCTATGTCATTGAAAAAACCGGGCGGGGGGAGCGCAGTTACGATATTTACTCTAGGCTATTGAAGGATCGCATCGTCTTGCTCAGTGGGGAGATCAACGATGCGGTGGCTTCTAGCATTGTGGCGCAGTTGCTCTTCTTAGAGGCTGAAGATCCCGAAAAGGACATCAATCTCTACATCAATTCGCCCGGGGGTTCGGTTACCAGCGGTTTTAGCATTTATGACACCATGAACTACATCCATCCGGATATTTGCACCATCTGCATCGGGCAGGCCGCTTCGATGGGGGCGTTCTTGCTCAGTTGTGGCACCAAGGGCAAACGCTTTTCTCTGCCCCATTCGCGTATCATGATTCACCAACCCCTAGGGGGCACACAGGGGCAGGCAGCCAACATCGCCATCTACACCAAAGAGATCTTGCGCTTGAAAGATTTGCTCAACCAAATCATGGCGACTAATACCGGCCAGCCTTTAGAAAAAATCGAGCAGGACACCGATCGTGATTTTTTCATGAGCGCGTTGGACGCTAAAGAATACGGACTTGTCGATGAGGTGTTGGTGAAGAGTTCTAAGCAGGCTTGAATGGCAATTTTAGAAGTCTTACAATACCCTAATAAAAAGTTGCGCGCGCGCTCCAGTGAAGTACATGTCTTTGATTCAACATTGCATACACTCTTAGAGGACATGCATGAAACCATGCTCGCGCGCAAGGGCATTGGTTTAGCCGCCATTCAGGTGGGCGTGCCCAAGCGCATTCTCATCATCAATTTACCCCGCGGAGAAGATGAAACCCAGCACCCAGAAGATCGCCTAGAAATCATTAACCCCGTAATTACTCACACGGAGGGGAGTATTCTTTGGCGTGAGGGCTGTTTGTCCGTCCCAGAGTTTTACGAAGAGATCGAACGGCATGCTAATCTTACTCTGGCTTACCAAGACCGCCACGGGGAATCGAAAATGTTGCAAGCTAGCGAACTTTTGAGTGTGGCGATCCAGCATGAGATCGATCACCTCAATGGGGTTTTATTCGTGGACAAGCTCTCCATGCTCAAGCGTAAAAAATTTGAAAAGGAATTTAAAAAAGCCCTCAAGAGTGAGGGCTGATGCGCGCGCGCGTGCATGTGAATACGCTCTATTGTGCGACCATGCGCGGCGCGGGTGCCAAGATTGTACAAGTAGAGGGGAGTTTCACGCGCGCCCTGCCTGCTTTTGTGATCGCCGGGTTGCCCAATAACGCCATTCAAGAATCTAAACAGCGCGTGCAGGGCGCACTCCAAAATAATGGCTTTGCCTTCCCACCCCTGAAAATCACGATCAATCTCTCCCCCTCCGATCTGCCCAAAAGTGGGAGTCATTTTGACTTGCCCATGGCGCTCTTGGTCGCTTTACAAAAAAATCCTCTCAAGCACACTTGGTTTGCCTTTGGAGAATTGGGTTTAGATGGCAAAATCAAGCATAGCGACACCATTTTTCCTATGCTCTTAGACATCGCCCTGCAAGCCCCCAACGCTCATGTACTCGTACCACAGACCGGACAAGAACTCTTGAGCCTGATCCCCAATTTACACCTGCACTTTGTAGAACATCTAAACCAAGCCCTAGAGATCATCACCCAAGACACCCAACCACCCCACACGCACGCCCCCAAACTGCCCTTTGAGAGTTTGCAAATTGATCGCACTCCCTATTATTACTTGCAAGATTTTGCCCTAGATTTTAGCGATGTGAAGGGGCAAGAACACGCCAAACACGCCGCGCTCATCGCGGCAAGTGGCATGCACAATGTGATCTTTGAGGGGAGTCCGGGCTGTGGGAAGAGCATGATTGCCAAGCGCATGCGCTACATTCTACCCCCCAGCACTTTGGACGAAATGATCACTTCTACCAAATTGCGCATTTTAAGCGATCAAGAAAGCGCCTACACACCTCTGAGAAATTTTAGAAACCCCCACCAAAGCGCGTCAAAATCCAGTATTCTAGGCTCTACTCAGGCGAATAACCCCAAGCCCGGGGAGATCGCATTGGCGCACAATGGGATTTTATTCTTTGATGAACTCCCCCACTTCAAAAGAGATATTCTAGAAGCCTTGCGCGAGCCGATGGAAAATGATCAACTGGTGATTTCTAGAGTGGCTAGCAAGATCACCTATGAGACTTCTTTTCTCTTTGTGGGGGCGATGAATCCCTGCCCTTGCGGGAATTTGATGGATAATTTTAGGGTCTGCCGTTGTCTAGAAAGGGATATTCTCGCCTATCAAAGCCGTTTGAGCGCGCCTTTTTTGGAGCGCATCGATCTCTTTGTGCAAATGAGTCCCACAGACGCGCAAGCCAAAAGCACGCTAGATTCTGCACAGATGCACCAACAGGTCTTAGAAGCCTTTAAAATGCAAAAATCTAGGGGGCAAGCCCGTTTGAATGGCAAGCTGAACGAACAAGAGATCGCACAATTTTGTCTTTTGGACTCCCAAGCCGCGCAAATATTGGATCAAGCAATTTTGCGCTATGGATTCTCTGAGCGCGCCATCAACAAGATGAAGAAAGTGGCGCGCACCATTGCCGATTTAGCAAGCTGTGCTACTATCCAGAAAGCCCACATGCTCAAGGCACTCCAATTTAGAAAGGTTTAAGCCATGCAGAAATACCACTTCAAGGGACTAGATTGCCCCGATTGTGCCAATAAACTAGAAAGCGCGCTCAATAAGCAAAGCTATGTCCAAGAAGCGCGCGTGATCTTTAACACCAACACGCTCTATTTAAAAGCCCATGACATGCCCAAAGCCCTAGCGCTCATCAAACAGCTAGAGCCCGAAATGGAGCTCTCTGAGCAAGTCCAAAGCGAGTCTAGACCCAGCGCGACACCCCTGCTCATTAGCATCGTGTTCTACTTGATAGCCGTAGCGACCATCCACTTTAGCACCCAAAATTGGGCGCTTTATTTAAGTTACGCCATCTTAGTTGGGGTGTATGTGGTGGCGGGCAAAGATGTCTTTTTGGGCGCGTTGCGTGCCATTAGAAACAAACAATTCTTTGATGAAAACACGCTCATGCTCAGTGCGACCATCGCCGCCTTTGGGGTGGGTGCGCATGAAGAAGCCGTGTCTATTATGGTCTTTTACTCCGCAGGGGAGTTTTTACAGCAACTCGCCATCGCGCGCTCTAAACAATCTCTGCACGCGCTCTTAGATGTCGCGCCCAATCGTGCGGTGCGCAAGGTGGGGCAGGAAATGCAAGAGGTCGAGCCTAGCGCGCTCTCTATTGGCGATGTCGTAGTGGTCAAGGTGGGGGAGAAGATCCCCACGGATGGCGTGGTGCTCAGTGGGGAGAGTCTGCTAGATCAAAAAGCCCTCACAGGCGAATCCTTGCCGGTCAATGTCAAGGAACATAGCGCGGTGCTAGGGGGAAGTATCAATCTTAAAGGGGTGCTAGAAATCCAAGTGAGCAAGCTCTATGCGGATTCTTCGGTGGCTAAGATTGTGGATTTGGTTTCTAATGCGGTGAGTCAGAAATCTCAAACCGAGAAATTCATCACCACCTTTGCGCGTTATTACACCCCCGCTGTCTTTGGCATCGCCTTGCTCATCGCCTTTATCCCCCCCTTGCTAGGACATGGGGACTTTAATACATGGATTTATCGCGGGCTCTTTGCCTTGATGGTGAGTTGTCCATGCGCGTTGGTGATCTCTGTGCCCTTGGGGTATTTTGGGGGCGTGGGGGCGGCTAGCCGCGCGGGGATTTTGGTAAAAAGCGTGCAAACTTTAGAGGCGCTCAGTCAGGTGAAAAATATCGCTTTTGACAAGACGGGCACTTTGAGCAAGGGAGAATTTAAAGTGGTAGATGTCGTGCCCATCGCCCCCTTCTCTAAAGAAGAGGTGCTAGAACACGCCTCTTGTGCGCAGATTCTCTCCACCCACCCCATTGCCATCTCTATTCAAAAAGCTCACAAACGCCAATGCCAGCATGAAATTGAGGACTATCAAGAGATCGGCGGGCTTGGAGTCAGGGCTAGTTGCCACTCTCACCTCATCATCGCGGGCAATGATAAAATGTTGCACAAATACAATATCCCCCACAACACCTGCAGTTTAGAGGGCACGATCGTGCATGTGGCTGCCAATGGGCAACATGTGGGCTATATTGTGGTGGCAGACACGCTCAAAGATAACGCTAAAGAATGCCTAGATGCGCTCAAGCATGCGGGCATTGAACACATGTGTATTATGAGTGGGGACAATGAGTACAGCACCAAGCGCGTGGCTAAAGCGCTTGATTGCCCCTATTACGCCAATCTCTTGCCTGAGGACAAGCTCAAAGCCTTTGAAGATTTTCAAGCCCAATACCCCCATAAGAGCATGTTTGTGGGCGATGGGATCAACGATGCGCCCACTTTGGCGCGTGCGGATGTGAGCATGAGCATGGGGAGTGCGAGCCAAATTAGCAAGGAGAGTGCGGACATTGTGATCACCAATAACGCCTTAGAATCCGTGCTCAAAGTCTTTAAAATCGCCAAGAAGACCAAGCGAATCATCATTGAAAATATTGTCTTTGCCTTAGGGATCAAGGCGCTTTTCATCGTGCTAGGCTTTTTTGGCATCGCCACTTTATGGGAGGCGGTCTTTGGAGATGTGGGCGTAACCTTGATCGCCCTAGCCAATTCTATGCGCACCATGCGCATTTAAAGAGTGGCTTTGATCGAGCAAATTTGGGAGGCGCTCAAATTGGGCGTGAGCGAATACGAATTCAACACCTATATGCAACTTTTAGACTATGACGCGCACGCCTCCAAAGCCGATCTCTTTGTCTTTTACGCGCCCAATGTGTTGTTGTGCCATTATATCAGCGCGAAATACCGCACGCTTTTAGAAAACACGATCGGCGCGCACAAGGGGTATAAAGTGCAGGTGCAGGTGCGCCCCAAAAGCCAACAGCAACACACCCCCCCTAAACCCTTAAATCTAGCTAAACACAACCCCACCCTCAACCCCGCCTTTTGCTTTGAAACTTTGATTGTGGGTGCGTGCAACCAAATGGCGGTCAAAATCGCCACCCAAGTAGCGCGCCAAAGTGGGGTCTATAACCCCGTACTTTTCTTTGGGGGGGTGGGGTTGGGCAAAACCCATTTGCTCAACGCCATTGGCAATTACGCCTGTGATCAGCTCAAAAGTGTGCTCTATGTTACCGCTGAACAATTTCTCAATGATTATGTGTCTGGGCTTAATAGTCGGAGCATGGATAAATTTCAAGACAAATACCGCTCTTGTGATTATCTCTTGATTGACGATGTGCAATTTTTTGGCGGCAAAGAAAGGGTACAAGAAGAATTTTTTCACACCTTTAACGCCCTGCATGCCCAAAACAAGCAGATTGTGATGAGCTCGGACAAGCCCCCTAAGGACATTAAGGGTTTAGCCGAGAGACTCCTCTCGCGCTTTGAAATGGGTATAATTGCTAGCGTGCATCCCCCTACCCTAGAGACAAAGCTGGCGATTATTGAGCAAAAATGCCAACTAGATAAGATAGAAATCCATCAAGAAGTTTTGCACTATCTAGCGAGCCATCTCAATGAGAATATCCGCCAGATTGAGGGCACTCTCTTGCGCCTCAGCGCGAGGGCTGCCCTCAGCCACCAACCTATCACCTTGCAAATGGCGCAAAATGTCGTGCAAGAAACTACCAAAGAACGCGCTCAAGAGATCAGTCTAGAGCGCATTTTAAGAGTGGTCGCCTCTACTCTCAATCTCAAACCCTCCGCCATTCAGAGCAACGCACGCACGCGTCAGATTAGTTTGGCTAAAAAGAGCGTGATTTACCTAGCCCGCCAGCTCACCCCCCATTCTAGCATCACCATCGCACAATTTCTAGGGCTTAAAGACCATAGCGCGGTGAGCAAATCCTTAAAACTAATGCAACAGACCATGCTTGAGGATTCTCAGAGTAAATTACTTGTAGAAGAGATGGCGCACAAACTCCAAACTCAATAACTAGCTATGTTATAATAGATTTTCTCATTTCATCTTCAATTTTTCAATAAGGCTGGCGATGCATTCTTACATGGGCGATAAAATAAAAGTTCTCAAAGGGCTAGAAGCGGTCAGAAAACGCCCGGGCATGTATATTGGCGATACAGGAGTCAATGGGCTACACCACATGGTTTATGAAGTGGTGGACAACGCGGTGGATGAGAGCATGGCCGGGTATTGCGATCACATCAAAGTAACCTTAAGTCAATATGGATCATGCATTGTGGAGGACAATGGACGCGGAATCCCTGTGGATATCCACCCCACAGAGGGCATCCCTGCTGCCACAGTGGTACTGACTATCTTGCATGCCGGGGGCAAGTTCGATCAAGAGAGCTATAAGGTATCTGGAGGCTTGCATGGGGTGGGGGTGAGTGTGGTCAACGCGCTCTCTATCAAGCTCATCATGACTATCTATCGGGACGGGCAGATTTACCGCCAAGAATTTGAAAAGGGGATTGCGACCACCCCCCTAGAGGTAGTGGGCACAACTAAAAAGCGCGGGACGACCATTGAGTTTTTCCCTGATCCTAGCATTATGGAGGTGGTGGCATTTGATAGCGCGATACTCAAACGCCGTTTTCAAGAAATGGCTTATTTGAACAATAAAATCACCCTAGAGTTTCACGACCAACCCGCTCAAATACATGAAAGCTACCACTATCAAGACGGCTTAAAGCAATTCATTTTAGACAAGCAAACAACCCCGCTCATCTCTGAGATCATCGCTTTTAGCGCGCAGGTGGAGGGTATGGAGGTAGAAGTAGCTCTAGCTTATAATGAAAGCTATGAAGAACAAACTTTTAGCTTTGTGAATAATATCCGCACCCTAGAGGGGGGCACGCATGAGAGTGGGTTTAAGATGGGCTTGAGCAAAGCCATTTTAAGCTACATCCAAGAGAGCAATAGCAGGGAGGGTTCTAGTGTGGTGCAAGAGGATGTTAGGGAGGGCTTGAGCGCGATCATTAGTCTTAAACTCTTAGACCCCCAATTTGAGGGGCAGACCAAAGCCAAACTAGGGAGCTCTTTTGTGCGCCCCATTGTGGCTAAGCTCGTCTATGAGAAGGTGGCAAAATACTTTGAGGAGAATCCTAGCATCGCTAGGGCGGTTGTACAAAAAGTCTTGCTCGCCGCGCGGGGGCGTGAGGCGGCTAAAAAAGCGCGTGAGATCACGCGTAAAAAAGACGCTTTGAGTGTGGGGACATTGCCGGGCAAACTGGCTGATTGCCAAAGCAAAGACCCTAGAGAATCTGAGCTTTATTTGGTGGAGGGGGATAGCGCGGGGGGGTCAGCCAAACAGGGGAGAGATCGCACCTTTCAGGCGATCTTACCCTTACGGGGCAAGATCCTCAATGTAGAAAAAGCCCATTTGGGCAAGATTCTCAAATCCGAAGAGATCAAGAACATGATTACTGCCTTTGGGTGTGGGGTGGGCAAGGAATTTAACTTAGAGAAGTTGCGCTACCATAAAATCATCATCATGACCGATGCGGATGTGGATGGGAGTCATATCCAAACTTTGCTGATGACCTTCTTTTTTCGCCATTTAAAGCCCCTGATCGAACATGGGCATGTCTACATCGCCCAACCCCCTTTGTACCGCTTTAAAAAGAAGAAGATCGAGCGTTATTTGCGCGATGAACGGGAATTGAACCACTTCTTGATCGAGCATGGGATTGATAGCATGGAGATTGAGGGCATGGGGCGTAATGATCTCTTGGACTTGCTCAAGACTTTGAGCACGTATCGCTCCATCTTGCAAGAATTGGCAAAACGCTCTGTATTGCTTGAAGTGTTGCGCTACTTGGTAGAACATCGCATGGAGGGCTTGGGCTTTGAGGCGATCGCAGCGCGTTTAGAGAGTCTTTTCAAAGGGTTACACTATCGTATCTTGACCCAACAAGTCTCAGATCAGGGTGCGCATTTCTTTGTACAAACTCCCTTGGGGCTTGTAGAGGTGGGTGTGGATCGCGCGCTCTTGCAGGACCCGCTATTTTTAGAGGCAAAAGCCTTATTCACACGCATTCAAGAGATTGACATGGAGGCTTTGGGCATGGATGCCTTGGACTTTTTAGATAAGGTCGAGCAGAGTGCTAAAACAGGGGCGTATATCCAGCGCTACAAGGGCTTAGGGGAGATGAATCCCGATCAACTTTGGGAAACCACGATGGCACTAGAAAACCGCGCTCTCTTGCGGGTTTGCTTAGAGGACGAAGCAAGAGCTGATGCGGCGTTTAACTTGCTCATGGGCGATGAGGTCGAACCTAGACGCGCATACATCCACACGCATGCTAAGGATGTGAAACATCTAGATGTGTGAGAGGGACTACTCTAGTCTAAGACTGTATCCTTTCGGAGAGCTGTAAAGATGGCTAAAGTGATGCCAAAAATTGGCTTCATAAGCGTTGGGATTGCGCTTGATGCGGCAGTGAAAGCCTCGCAACATTTCTTCAAAGGGGAGATGGTTCTCTACAATACAAGCTAAAATTTCTTGACGCACTCTGAGTTGCATCACGCGATAGCCTTGTTGAGAAGAAATAAGCGCATCTTCTTTAACAATTTTAAAGCTTTGGGTGGCAAAATTGGCTTCTACAATGGGTGCGACGACTTTATCAAAAATGTCGTTAGTGGGGATAAAATTCACAATTTGGTAAGCTTTATAAGCAGAGAGTTTGAGAAAACCCATGAGCTTATGGGGATCGTAGGTGAAAGTCCTTGCGTAGGACTGCGTATATTTGATGGGTAGGTCTTTTTTAAGAGTGTGGGTTTCTTCTTGCCACTGCACGAGATCGGCGGTTTTAAATTCTAGGGTGAGTGTATCGGTGGGTACTAAACACTTTACGGGAGTTTCGCGGTGTGTACGACTATAAAGATCACAAATCTTGCTACATTCCGCTATATCATTATGCGTATTGATGCGCTTAATGATAGCATCTCGACTACTCTCTTGCAAATAAGGGGTGGCAATGGGCATAACATAGGCGGGGCTAGTCAAACGAATCAGTTTTTCTAATTGCTGTTTTTGTCCCTCAAGGTAGGCGTTGTGCAACGCCCTTTTCTCCTGCCCGTTATAATTATCCACACAAAAGGGGAAGCCTGAAGTCTCCCCAAAAAAGGCGGTGCACAGTAGAGTAAGTCCGCTGGGTAAATTAAAGCGGTTGATGTAGCTGGCATAAGGATTAATGAGTACGTCATGCCCACATAGACACAAATAAAGCCCACTCTCCTCTGAACCATCCCCGGCCTTAAAAACACTGAATTGGAAAAACGAGCTAAACTCATAGATTTCTTGAAATTCTAGGGGGAAAATATTAGAAAAACCTAAGTTTTTAAGCGCACGCTCAATGCTTTTAGAGGCAAAATTGCCCACAATAAAGGGTTTACTTCTAGGAACAAAGGCTAAAGTTTGGGGATGCAAACAACTAGAGCGGTTAGAGGAAATAAAGATAAAATCCGCTTGTACTAAGCAATGCACCGCTTCTTTGCAACTTGCGTTTTCTAAATAGCTAGCCCCTAAAAAGGCCGGACCTAGTAGCCATGGATCGGTGATGAATCTGATCCCACCTGCTTCAATATACAAACAAGCATGGTTGAGATAACGGATTTTAAAATCCCCCTTAAAGCTAGATTGATAGGGGTTGGCTAAATCCGTAGAGGTTTCTATTTGCAGGGTGCGCCCTTCAAGGCGGTATTTCAAAGGCTGTTTCTTGTGCCCGTTGTCATAACTCAAATTACTCAAGTGTAAGTTCCACATGCAATGTGGGCAGGAAGCAATACCCCTATTATGCAAGAGCTTATCGCCCTTGTGATCGCAGATGGTATCAATGATCCAATCCACCTCTGGTTTTTCGCCCATTTTGACATGTTTTTTCATTTTAATGATGAATTCGCCCATGTCATTGATCCCTTCTAACAACCCCCGCACAGAGAGACTTTGAGTATTAGTATTGGTTTCAAAAAGCCCTACGCGCCGCAATTTGATGGGCGCGGGCGAGGTAGAAGCTTTCTTAGGCGGCAAAGCGGGCATAGAGGCTCCATAGGCTAAAAGTAAAGGCGTATTATACTAAAATTCTTGCAAATAAAACCCCCACACACATAAGGATTAGTATGGCATTACTGGTAGATAGTAGAAGTGGTGTAGCCATAGAGAGCTTTGAGCGCGCCTTGCTTAACCCTAGCTCTATGCAAGGCTTGTGTGTACCCCAAAACCTCCCCCAAGTGGATTTTTCTACCTATCTGCCCTTGAGTTACGCCCAAGCCACTCATACCCTCTTTGAAACATTGGAGCTTGGTTTACAAAATACCCTCTTAGCGCGCGCGCTAGCGCGCTATTCTAAATTTAATGCCATCGCCCCCCTGCATGCCTTGCAGGGCTTTAAAACTCCCCTATATGTCCAAGAACTTTTTCATGGTCCCACTCTAGCCTTTAAAGACATGGCTTTACAACCTTTTGGGGTCTTGCTCTCAGGGCTAGCCCAACAGCGCCAAGAAAAGTATTTGATCATGGTGGCTACCAGTGGGGACACCGGTCCAGCCACCCTAGCTAGCTTTGCCAATCTGCCCAATACCTGCGTTTGTTGTTTGTATCCGGCTAAGGGCACAAGCTTGATTCAAGCTTTACAAATGCAGAGCATGGACGCGCCCAATCTCAAGGTGCTAGGCTTAGAGGGAAATTTTGATGACGCACAAAGCGCGCTCAAAGCCCTTTTGCACGATGAAGACTTTCAAACACATTTAGCCCAAAAAGATTTACGTCTGAGCGTGGCTAATTCGATCAATTTTGGGCGCATTGTGTTTCAAATGGTCTATCACATTTGGGGGTATTTGGATTTGGTGCGCACAGGAGCGATCCGGTATGGCGATTTGGTTAAAATTCTCGTGCCTAGTGGGAATTTTGGCAATGCTTTAGGCGCGTTCTATGCTAAAGCGATGGGCTTACCTGTGGAAAAAATCAGCGTGGTGTCTAATGCTAATGATGTGCTCACCGAGTTTTTCAATACAGGAGTTTATGATCTGCGCACCCGTAGTTTGCTCAAAACCCCCTCCCCAGCCATGGACATTCTCAAAAGCTCCAATGTGGAACGCCTGCTTTTTGCCCTCTTTGGGCACACACGCACCCAAGCGTGCATGCAAGAGCTCCAAGATCGCAAGCACTACACCCTTACCTCTAGCGAATTGCAGAGCGTGCGCGCGCATTTTGAAGCCTTTAGCTGCGATGACGCGCATTGCTTGGAGACGATCGCGCGTGTTTATCACGATCGCCACTATTTAATAGATCCCCACACCGCCACCGCGCTTTATGCTTACGAACGCCTTGAGAGTCGCCTGCCCTGCGTGGTGGTCTCCACTGCCTCATGGAGCAAATTTGCCCACACCACTGCCCTAGCTCTAGGAAAACAAGCCAAAAACGATCAAGAGGCTTTACAAGTTTTAGCTAAAGAGGGAATCACCCCCCCAACCAGCGTGCAAGAGCTCTTAAGTAAGCCCCTTGCGCATAAGGATCGCGTGGGGGTGAGTGATCTACAGCATTACATCAAAGCGTGGTTGGAAAATTTTTAGCGCGCGTTGCGCACTAACCCCTCCTTGTTTGCTAATGGACTTCGCGCCACACCTTTTGTTTCCACGCGTAGGCGAGCAAGGTCATCACCGCAAAGAAGATCATGATCTTAAACCCGATCTCATCTCTTTGGTGTTTCTTGCTATCCCCCACTTTTTCTAGATAATTGATGATTTGTTCTTGAGACTCTTTGCTCAAGCCCACTCTAGGCATGGCTGTCCCGGGGAGGAGTTTTTGAGGGTCGTTGATAAAGACTTCTAGCTTTTCGCGCCCTAGTGAGCGAATCATCATAGAGAGATCGGGGACTTCTGCGCCCAAATAGCGGTGTAAGTCTTTAGGATCGCTGAGCGCGTGCATTTTGTCGTACTTGATGTCATGGCAACGCTGGCAGGCTTGCGCAAAGACTTCTTTATCCTCTAATTTCTTGGGCGCGATAGAAACTAGGTAAGCCACAATATCGGATAAATCCTGATCGCTAAATTGGGCAAAAGCGGGCATGGGATAGGGGTTGTCGTCCTTGTATTTGTGGGCGAGTTTTGCCGTTTTGACGGGGTCTTTGATGAAGTGGGCTAAAAATTGGGGGTTTAGCACACTGCCCACATGAGAGAGATCGGGGGGCACGACCCCAAAGCTCGCCCCCGCGCTGGCATGATCCATAGGAGCGGGGATTTTCTGGCTCTCAATACTATGGCAGGCGGTGCAGTTTTGGGTTACTAAATCCTTGCCCTTGGCCGCATCGCCCTTACTCAAGTCTATAGGCGTTAAGTCTTTAAAGGCAAAGTCAGCCGGGGCTACCTTGGGCTCCATCACGCTATGGGCATAGGGCTCCACCCCCCAATAAAGCACCCCGATCACCACGATTAAAATCGCTAGGATTTTAAGCTCTTTCATTACGCCCCCCTTTTCTTTTCAGCGCGCGCAATCAAGGGCAACACCACAAAGAAGAGTGCCAAGAAGACGATGGAAGCCACAAAGCCCACATATTTATTATTGCCCACAGGGGGTAACTTGCCATAGATGGTGAGCACCACCATGTCCACCACGAGCACCCAGAACCAAATCTGAAAGCCCTTGCGTTGGTGGGCGGGCTTGACCACAGGGCTATTGTCCAAAAAGGGCAAGAGGAAGAAGATCACTTGCGCCACCCCAAAGGCGACTAGCCCTAAATTGCCATTAAAAAAGAAGCCCCGTAAGACCTCATAACTCCATAGAAAATACCATTCGGGGTAAATGTGGTGGGGGGTTTTAAGGCTGTTGGCGCGCTCAAAGTTAATCGGATCCATGGCAAATTCGTAGTGATAGCACACCAAATAGAAGAAAAAGACCATAAAGGCACAGACCACAAAAATATCCTTAGAGAGAAAGACGGGCCAAAAGGGGATGACCTTAGATTCTTTCTTTTTGCCCTCTTTGAACTTCTGTTCTTCGGCTTCAAAGTCCAGCACTTCTCCCTCTTGGTTATTGACATGGGGGATGCGCAAAGAATAAAAATGCATGCCCACGATAGTTAAGATCACTACGGGCAATAAAAAGACATGCAACATAAAAAAGCGTGTGAGTGTCGCGTCTGCCACGACATAGTTCCCCCGAATCCACACGAGTAGATCCGGACCAATGACGGGGATTTTGCCAAATAACTCCGTGATCACTGAGGCTGCCCAATAGCTCATCTGCCCCCAAGGCAACATGTACCCGCTAAAGGCTTCTGCACTAAAGATCACAAACAAGAGCATCCCGCTGATCCAAATCATCTCACGACCCTTTTTATAAGAGCCATAGTAGATCGCCACAAACATATGGATGTAGAGGATCACAAAGATCATGCTAGCGGCCGTGGCGTGGATATGCCGCCACAACCATCCATAGGCAACCTCTTGCATGATGGTGAAATTCACGCTGTCATAGGCGAGTTTAGCGTCCGGCTTGTAATACATCAACAAGAAAATGCCCGAGATCACGAGCAAGCCAAAGAGGGTGAGCAAGATCACCCCCATCGCCCATAAGAAGTTAATGTTTTTAGGAATCCAGTACTCTGTCATCAACACTTTGGTAAGTTTCTTCACCCCCAAGCGTTGATCGAGCCAATCTAGTAGCCCCGTTGCTTTCTTTATTTCTGCCATTCTCTATCCTTTATGCGTGCGCGACCATGGTTTTATACTCTGGACCCACTTCGCCAAAGGTGATCTTAGAGCCCTCTAATTTAAAGGGGGGGATTTCAAAGGGGCGAGGCGGGGGGGTGCCTGGGATATTCACCCCATTACTGGTAAAACGCCCCCCATGGCAGGGGCATAAAAAGCCTTGCTGGATGGATTGGAAATTGGGGATACAACCTAAATGGGTGCAAATTTGAATCCCCACGGTGAACACCCCGCCTTGAATCTTGAAATCGCGCTTGGGATCAAAAGCGTCTTTGGGGTCTTTTTTGATGATGTAAACCGGCTTGCCCCGCCACTCTACGCTAGAAAACTCCCCATCTTTCATATTGCTCACATCCACGCTTGTAAAGCCTGCGGACACCACGCTAGGCAAGGGGTCCCAAGTTTTTTTCATGGCGACCAAGCTAGCTAGCGCGCCCGCGCCCGCCACCCCAGCCAAAGCCATGCTCAAAAAATCGCGCCGATTCATCTCCGCCATCATTGCTCCTAACTTAAGTTTGATTGCAAAATGCGATTTTACATGAAAAAGTCTAATACTATCCTTTTGGGTGTAAGCTATGTTAAAATGTGTAAAGCAAGGAGTGATCGTTGGGTATGAACATTATCGAGAGACTGCTAAGAACGGTTTTGTATGTGATGGCATGCAGTTATACCCTGTCCGCCCTAAATTCAACCCGAATTAAAGAATGCTATAAAGACTTAGGGAAAGAGTGCGGGTTATGGACCAAGGGCTTTGATCAGATTCAAAAGATTGTGATTCATCCGGCAAAAATAGAGCTTACTCAAGAGCAAATTAAAGCGGAGCAGGGAGATGAAGACACCAAGCTGTGTTTGGCATGGCACTTTAACCCCAAGAGCTTAAAAGAGTTTTTTAAGAGAAGTGAAACCTATGAGGATGGCTCACCCCGTCATGACTATGACTATTCCCCTTGCCACATCACGGGGAGTTTTATGCTAGAGGGGCAAAAATACACCTTTGAGATTAATGGGGGCGGGTATTTTGAGATTTACGATTCCAAGGGCAAGACTTATTACTTGGGTTGTAACTCTTATCGTTATACAGACTCTGGGGACATTGTTTCCAATCCCAAATGCGCTAAATTTTTACCGGATTTTTAGATGAAAAACACCCTAGATCAACTCCTTTTGTTTTTACAAACCCAGAGCGCACAAAGGGGTTTTAAGCGCTTTTTAGTGGGGATGAGTGGGGGGGTGGATAGCGCGCTAGTGGGGGTGTTATGCCAAAAAGTCCTGCCCACGCACGCGCTGATCATGCCCGCTACCCACTCCTCTAGCGCAACGGAGGATGCGATTTTGCTCTGTGAGCGTTTTAACATTCCCCATACACAACGCCCCATCGCGCCCTATGAAGCGTTATTTAAAGAGCAAAATCCCAATGTGAGTTTAGGACGGCTAGGCAATTTTTGCGCGCGCATGCGCATGAACTTGCTCTATGATTTTTCTGTGGAGATTGAGGCGTTAGTGGTGGGTACAAGCAATAAGAGTGAGATCATGTTAGGCTATGGCACGCTTTTTGGGGATTTGGCATGGCTAATTAACCCCATTGCCCACCTGTTTAAAAGCCAGGTTTACACCCTAGCCCGTGCCTTAGAAATCCCTGCAAATATTTTAAACAAACCCCCTAGCGCGGATCTCTATAGTGAGCAGAGCGATGAGGCAGATTTAGGCTTTAGCTACGCGCTCATTGACCCCCTCTTAGCAGAGATTAGCGCGCGTTGGGATCGCCCTACACACATCGAGTCTAGAGTGCTATGCGATCTAGGGTATGCGCCCGATTTGGTGGCAAGCATTGTCTCAAGGGTGCAAAAAAACGCCTTCAAAAGCCAGCCTCCTAGTTTGCTATGACTTGGATTGAGCGCTATTTTTACACCCCTAGCACGGGGCAGAAACTCTTAGCTTACACGCTTTTGCCTATCTCGCTCATTTATGGAGGTGTTGCCACCCTCAAGCGTGCCCTAGCCCCTTATGAAGACTTAGGGGTTCCCATTATTAGTATTGGTAATTTAGTGGTGGGGGGGAGTGGCAAAACCCCCTTGATTTTAGAGATCGCCAAAGCCCTAGAATCCTTGCATGTGGGCATAGTGAGTCGGGGTTATGGGCGCAATTCTAGAGGTTTGGTGGTGGTGAGTGAACGGGGGGATATTTTGGTGAGTCAAGAAGAGGCGGGCGATGAGGCGTTTTTGTGCGCGAGTCGTTTAAGGGCTAGTGTGGTGGTGAGCACGAATCGCAAAGCGGGCGTTCTCAAGGCTAAGGACTTGGGCGCGCAGGTGATCTTATTAGATGATGGGTTTCGCTTTAACTTTAAGAAATTAAATGTAGTGCTCAAGCCCGAACGCGCGCCCTTTTTTAATTTTGTGTTGCCCAGCGGAGCGTATCGGGAGTTTTTGCATGCCTATAAAAAAGCGGATCTGCTCTTGCAAGAGGGGCGTGATTATACCCGTAAAGCATGGGTAAGCAACCCTAGCCCTAGAATGTTGCTAGTTACTGCCATTGCCAACCCTAGCCGTTTAGACCCTTATTTGCCCCCAGTGGTGGGCAAACTCTATTTTAAAGACCATGCCCGCTTTGGTCGGCGCGCCCTAGAAAAAGCCTTTGCACAATACGGGGCGACTTCTCTACTGGTTACCACCAAAGACGCGGTTAAACTGCTAGATTGCTCCCTGCCCTTGAGTGTGTTAGAACTCCAACTGCAGATCAACTCCATGTATCAAGAAGCTATTTTGGCATATGTTCTTCAAAATTAATACTGGCATAATCACTTATCATAGATTTATACACCAACCAAATTTGACATACTCGCTATAGCTGAAGTTAGTGGACTTATGGCACAGTTTGCAAATCACGGCTAAGGCAACATACGCCCTAGCATTCCCAACTCTCCTACTCTTGCAGAATACACCACTCCCGCTTAAAGCTTGGGAGAATCTCAAAGCAAGCTCCCAACTCCACCGCCTCAATGATGCCTAATCCCCCAAAAGCATTTTGGCGTTCTTGCAACCTAGATTATTTCCCATTTTGCAGGCTTTTTAAAATGTTCATAAGCCATTTTCTTTATCCTTGCCCACGCCATGACCATTGCATACATCACCCCCAAATTATTATAAGCAGGCGCAATTCCCGCATTAGCAGCCTTTTGGTAATACTCTAGGGCTTTAAAATAGTCTTTGCTAATACCTAGACCTTGAGTGTACATAAATCCCATACCATAATACCCTCCAGCAACTCCCCTATCCGCCGCTCTTTTAGCACACTCAAACGCCTTAGTATAATTCTTTTGTTGGCAATACGCTTGTGCCTGCTTGAAAAGCTCTTATGCTTTGCTATTCCCTGCATGGCAAAGCCCCACCAACAAAAACAACGCCCCGATCAAACTTAAAACACAACTCTTGGACATGCCACCCCCTTTAGATCAATCCTTATTCAAAGCTTGGGCTAGTAATTGCACCAGCTGGGCGGTGTTAGTGGTGGTGTGGGCGGAAATGGGCAGAATAAAAACAGGCTTGGGATCGCCCAAACTCGCTTCAAAGGCATGCAAGATCGATTCAAGTTGCGCTGTCTCTAGGATGTCTATTTTATTGAGCGCGATTGCAAACTTCTTTTGGCTTAAGGCTTGCGAGAAACCCATAAGTTCAGCGCGCAACTGCCGGTATTGTTGGAACAAATCCAAGCCTACATCTAGCACAAAGAGCAAAAGGCGCGTGCGCTCAATGTGCTTTAAGAATGCCAGTCCTAAGCCCTTACCCTGGCTAGCCCCCTCAATCACCCCCGGGATGTCGGCGATCACAAATTCTTTAAAATCCCCCACAGAAACCACGCCCAGATTGGGCACTAAGGTCGTAAAGGCATAATTGGCGATCTTGGGGCGCGCGTTGGACACCACACTAATTAAGGTAGATTTGCCCACATTGGGAAAACCCACCAAGCCCACATCAGCAATGAGCTTAAGCTCTAGGCGCACGCATTTTTCTACCCCCTCTAGCCCCTTTTGGGCATAGGTGGGGCGTTGTTGCACCGCATTTTTAAAGCGCGCATTGCCCATCCCTCCCTTACCTCCCTCTAAAATTTTAATAGGCGCGCCACATACCACAAAATCCCCTAAAAGCTCTCCGCTTTGCTGATCATAAATCTGTGTCCCCGGGGGCACAATTAAAGTGATACTCTCCCCCTTTTTGCCACTGCACAGCTTAGGACCCCCGGGTGCGCCGTTTTTGGCTTTGTAATGCTTTTTACCCCTAAAAGCCCCTAAAGTGTCTGTATTGCCACTCACCTGCACGAAGACATCGCCCCCATCGCCCCCA
>NZ_FZMF01000027.1 GCF_900197685.1 Helicobacter baculiformis
AAAAAGCGGGTGAGATGGGGGATGCTAGGGCTTACAATAACCTAGGGACCATGTATTACAATGGACAAGGTGTACAGCAGGATTATAAGAAGGCGATTGAGTACTATCAGAAAGCGGCAAAAGAGGGAAGTGCCGTGAGTTATTACAGTCTAGGCACTATGTACAAGAATGGTCAGGGTGTACCCAGAGACTACAAAAAAGCTTTTGAATACTACCAAAAAGCGGGTGAGATGGGGGATGCTAGGGCTTACAATAACCTAGGGACCATGTATTACAATGGACAAGGTGTACAGCAGGATTATAAGAAGGCGATTGAGTACTATCAGAAAGCGGCAAAAGAGGGAAGTGCTACCGGCTACTATAATGCTGGAGTGATGTATCAAAATGGCAGAGGCGTACCTAGAAATTATGTGGAAACCCTGCAATACTACCAAAAAGCGGGTGAGATGGGGGATGCTAGGGCTTACAATAACCTAGGGACCATGTATTACAATGGACAAGGTGTACCCAAGGATTACAAAAAAGCCTTTGAATACTACCAAAAAGCTATAAAAATGGGAAATTCCGATGGCTACACACGCCTAGGGGATTTGTACTACAACGGTAAAGGTGTACCCAAGGATTACAAAAAAGCTTTTGAATACTACCAAAAAGCGGGTGAGATGGGGGATGCTAGGGCTTACAATAACCTAGGGACCATGTATTACAATGGACAAGGTGTGCAGCAGGATTATCAGGAAGCTCTAGAATACTATAGGAAAGCTATAAAAATGGGAAATTCCGATGGCTACACACGCCTAGGGGATTTGTACTACAATGGCAAAGGTGTACCCAAGGATTACAAAAAAGCCTTTGAATACTACCAAAAAGCTATAAAAATGGGAAATTCCGATGGCTACACACGCCTAGGGGATTTGTACTACAACGGTAAAGGCGTGCCCAAGGATTACACGCAGGCTTTAAAATACTACCAAAAAGCGGGTGAGATGGGGGATGCTAGGGCTTACAATAACCTAGGGACCATGTATTACAATGGACAAGGTGTACAGCAGGATTATCAGGAAGCTCTAGAATACTATAGGAAAGCAGCAGAAATGGGGGATAGTATGGCTTACAGAGTCCTTGGAGATATTTACATGAGCAAGGGCAAGTCAGCTGAGGCACATGTGGCGTTGGATAAAAGAGATTTGGAGCATCAAACCATCAAGGAGATGGAAGGTGCAGAATCTCATGATAACAAAAAGTCTAAACACCATGGAAAAAAAGATATGGAGCGAGATTACACTGAGGTTGCAACGAACCATAGAAAAAAAGCGGCAAAAGAGGGAAG
>NZ_FZMF01000001.1 GCF_900197685.1 Helicobacter baculiformis
TTATCTGTATTGTCTGTATTGGGGACACTAGATAATATACTATTGCAAGAATAGATAACCTTGTTATTACTACTTTTGTATTTGATAGGGACTTTCATACAATTTATTATGTACACATTATATGAACCAATACTTTGAAGTGGGTTGTCTTTTTGTGATGCTTTAAGAGCATGCGCCTCTTAATCTGTCTAGATAAAGCTGGAGACCTTGCGGTGCGAGTGGGTAATTTTATACTTAATGTGTTTTCAAGACCTGCATTGAGTCAGTTGCCTTTGGACGCTAGAGTCATGCTTGCACTTTAATCTCAGTCATAATGTGCCTCTTATGTTCTACTTTCTATCTTTGCTCTAGCGTATCTAGCATACATTGCGCTACAATACCCCTAAAGGAAATCAATGATCGCCCTAGAACAAAGTGCCCCCTATGTTGCCCATCCGCTTGCTCTTTACGCCCGCTTAGAGCAACCCCATACCCTTTTATTAGAAAGCGCGCACACAGAGAGCAAGGCGCACACCAAGTCCATTATTTTAAGCCGCGCGTGCTTGCAATTACTCTGTCAGGGCGATCGCGTGCATTTGAGCGCGCTCACCTCCAATGGCAAAGCGTTATTGCAAAAACTGAGCGCCCTGTTAAAAACCCCCTTACAAGACTCCACCCTCCAGCTACACTACCCCCAAACCAACACCCCTCAAGAGGAATTTTCTAAACTCTTCACGCCCAGCCCTCTAGACGCTCTGCGCGCCTTGTTGGGCTGCGCCCCCCCTCCTCCTAGCCACCCCTTAGCTCTTTTTTGTGCCGGGCTTTTCTCTTTTGAAATGGTGCATTATTTTGAAAATTTACCCTCCTTGCCCGCCCTAGAAAACAGCGCGCCAGACTACCTCTTCTATGTGGCAGAAACCCTCATTGTCATCGATCACAAGGCGTGTACCACCCAAATTCTAGGCGCGTGTTTTGATCAAAATTGTCAAGAAAATTTGCAAGCAGACATGCGCGCTTTGGCGCAATTAGCCCAAGAAACTCGAGGCGATTTCACCCCTCATCAATACCCCCACACGAACACACTGAGCACAGATTGCCCGGATTTAGAATTTGAGCAACGGGTATTGCGCCTACAAGCAGAATTGCAAGCTGGAGAGATCTTTCAAGCGGTGATTTCTAGGGGGTTTAGTTTAGAATGTCTAGATTCTTTGAGCGCCTACTACCATCTCAAAACACGCAATCCTAGCCCTTACATGTTCATGATGCGCGCACAGGATTTTACACTCTTTGGGGCTAGCCCTGAGAGCGCGTTAACATACAATGCGCCCACGCGCACTGCCCAAATCTGCCCCATTGCAGGCACGCGCGCACGCGCTCTTGATGAGCATGGGCATATCGATCTAGACTTGGACAATCGCATTGAGCTAGAACTTTTGAGCGACACCAAGGAGCGCGCTGAACATCTGATGTTGGTGGATCTAGCCCGCAACGATCTAGCGCGGGTCTGTTCTACGCGCTTTGTGCACAAACTCTTGCGGGTAGAAAAATACTCCCATGTCATGCATTTGACTTCAGCGCTACAGGGCGTGCTCAAATCCAATCTAGACGCCCTGCACGCCTTCAGAAGTTTTATGAATGCGGGCACACTCAGTGGCGCGCCTAAAGTGTCTGCACTCAAACTTATCGCACAATTAGAAGGCAAGCGGCGCGGGTCTTATGGGGGTTCTTTGGGCTATCTGTGCACAGATGGTTCGATGGACACCTGCATTGTGATTCGTTCTGCCTTTGTGCGCGATGGTCGCGCCTTTGTACAGAGTGGGGCGGGCATTGTACTAGAGAGTCAGCCAAAAGCGGAGAGCGCAGAAACTAAGGCAAAGGCGCAAAGCGTGTTAGAAGCCATTCAAAAGACCTATCAATGACTATCTTTTTTTTGGATAATTTCGATTCTTTTACCTATAATTTGGTGTATGAGCTAGAGCGTTTGGGGCATGATCTAAGAGTGTATCGTAACGACACCCCTGAGCAAGAGATTTTAAACTTGATGTGTGCGTGTTCTAAAGGCGCGCTTTTGTGTATTTCCCCTGGTCCGGGCACGCCAGAACAATCAGGGCGACTCCTGCCCTTAATAGGTTGTGTGCGCTCTAAATTCCCTATTTTGGGGATTTGTTTAGGCTTACAGGCTCTAGCTCAAAGTTATGGGGCGCGTGTTGAAAGATGTCCTGAAATTGTGCATGGCAAGAGCGTGCGCATCGCCTTAGAACCCTTTGGGGCGTTTGAGGGGTTGGGCAACCACTTAGAAGTGGCGCGTTATCATTCTTTGATGGCGACACAACTCCCCGACGATCTGCAGGTGATCGCCCATTATCATAATATTGTGATGGGGATTTATCACCCTCAAGACAGGGTCCTTGCCTACCAATTCCACCCTGAGAGTATCATGACCCCCAGGGGCGCACAACTTCTAAAGCAGAGTGTAGCATGGCTGGAAAAACAAGACCGAGTTTCTTGAAACCTTATTTGTCTTCTTATATTACAATGCCACAAAGGAAGTTATTTTGAGTGTATCGGATCTAGGGGGCGTTTTTACGTCGCTCTATCAAAGAAAAAGTCTTACAAATGCACAGGTTACTGCGCTTTTTACGGCTATTGCCCAAGGGGAATTAAGTATAGCGCAGTTGAGTGCAGCTCTCATTGCGCTTAAAATGAAACCTGAGAGTGCGCGTGAGATCGCCAGCGCGGCGCGGTTTTGTTTGCAACTACACCCCAAGCCTTGTGCGCCTTTGTGCTATGATAATTGTGGCACAGGAGGCGATGGGATGGATAGTATCAATGTAAGCACCATTAGCGCGTTAGTGTGTGCCTCTATGGGCGTACCCATGGCAAAGCATGGCAACAAAAGCAGTTCAAATGCAGGAGGGAGTGCAGATCTGCTCGAATTTTTAGGGGTGAATATTGCCATGCATACCCATCAGGCTTTAATTTGTTTACAACGCACTAATTTTACTTTTTTGTTTGCCCCCCTTTACTACCCTAACTTTGCCCATGTTGCCAAAGTGCGCAAGGAGCTTAAAACCCGCACCATCTTTAATCTTATCGGTCCGCTTATCAACCCCCTAGCTCCTAAAGCCCAACTATTAGGAGTCTATGATTCTAAATTCTGCTTACCTTTAGCGCGCGCACTTCGCAAATTGGGTGTAAATTGTGCGTTAGTTGTGCACGGAGCAGGTCTAGATGAAATTGCTGTGCATGGGGATACTTTGGTGTGTGAGTTGCAGGGAAAAGAGATTAAGCAATACACTCTAAGTCCCAAAGATTTCGGTTTGAAACCCTGCACATTAGAGGCATTGCGTAGCCAAAGTTTGCAGATGAGTGCGCATATCTGTTTAGAACTTTTGCAGGGAAGAGGTTCTTATGCTCATCAAGCTAGTATCGCCGCTAATAGTGCAGGCCTGCTCTATTTAGCAGGCAAAGCCACGAGCTTTAAAGAAGGGGTTGAAATGGCGCTAGCACATTTAAAGAGTGCACAGGCTTATACGCATTTGCAACACATCATCAAGAATAGCCATGTCTAAATACTTGCAAGATATTCTTACAGGCAAACCCCAAGAGATTGCACTGTTGGAAAAGATGTATTCTCTGCCAAACAATTTACCCTCAAGCCATCGTGATTTTGCCCAAGCCCTTTTAGAAAAGCGTACTAGCTTTATTTTGGAATGCAAAAAAGCTTCACCTTCTAAGGGATTGATTCGTGCAGATTTTAATATAGAGCAGATTGTCAAAATCTATAACAAATTCGCCACCTGTATTTCTGTGCTTACTGATATGACGCATTTTAAGGGCTCTTATGAAAATTTGCGTCTAGTCTCTGGGTACACCAACAAGCCTATTTTATGCAAGGATTTTATCCTCACACCTTTTCAAGTTAAGCTAGCAAGATACATGGGTGCGGACGCAATTTTGCTCATGCTAAGTGTGCTTGAAGACACGCAATACCAAGAACTCGCCACTTTGGCACATTCTCTAAACATGGCAGTGCTGTGTGAAGTGAGCAATGCTCAAGAGGTGCAAAGAGCGCTAGAGTTAGGCGCACAGATTATTGGAATCAACAACCGCAATCTGCACACCCTCAAAGTGGATTTGACCACCACCCACACCTTACGCGCACTCATTCCTGAAGGACATCTTGTAATTAGCGAATCAGGTTTTAGCACACATGCCCAAATCAGAGCGCTTGCCCCTAAAGTACATGGTTTTTTGGTAGGGAGTGCATTAATGAGTCAGTCTAACCTACATCGAGCATGTGTAGAGCTCATCTATGGCGCACATAAACTCTGTGGGCTTACGCGTCTTAAAGATGTCAAGCGCGCTTACAAAGCCCATTTTCTTTATGGTGGCTTGATTTTTTATCCAGCTTCACCCCGTTACATCACGCCTCAAAAAGCTCTTCGACTGGTGCGCAAAGCGCCTAGGCTCAGGTTTGTGGGAATCTTTGTCAAAGAAGAAATTGCAACCATCGTTCATATCGCTCAAGTGTTGCGTTTGAGTGCGATTCAGCTCTATGGTGATTATAGTGTAACACAAATTAGTCTACTTCGGCGTTTTTTGGATTGTGCCATTTGGCAAGTACGAAGTATCGATCCTCAAACGCGCGTATTAGATGCAGATGAAGATAATGGCGCGGATTTGATTCTTTATGATAGCAAGGGTGTGCAAGCAGGGGGTAATGGGGTGAGTTTTGCATGGGAACTCTTGAATACCTGTCGCAAACCCTTTATGTTAGCAGGGGGGATTGGAGTGCATAATCTCAGACAAGCCTTAAGTGTGGGCGCATGTGGACTAGATATTAACTCGGGTGCAGAGAGAGTTCCAGGCAAAAAAAATAAAACTAAAATACTGAAATTATCCAAAATGTTAAGAGAATATTAGCGATTTTATTGACATGCTCCCCATAGCTCAAGCTAGAGGCTCCAAGAGTGGGGACCCCCACTCTATGAATATTTATACTCGCAGTGAAGTACCCACCCGCTAAAGACGGGTGGGCTTCCTTGGCCGATGTTGCCCGTAGGGAACAAATGCACCGCATTTGCTGGTTCTCACTCTATGTCCCTATAGTAGGGATTTTACAGAGTTTGAGCATCCAGTGCATTCCCTACAGGTTTCACACATCGTATTTCCAAAGGCGTAACTTTCGACACGTCCTGCGGTAGATACGAATGTACGGAGACGTTATACCACAAAGTGGCATTCATCCCACCCGCTAAAAACGAGTGGGATTTCTGCCGGAGAGTTTTAAATCTCTATCTAGTTCTACACCATAGGATTGATATGGACAGACTCTCTCTTTCAAGCTCGATTCTTATTTGACATATCCACAGCTAGAACAGCTAAGATAGTCCTTGAATGATAATAAGCCTCGCGGTTTTTGCATTAGACGCGCAACTCTTCGGCTTTGCGCTTGCGGGCTAGCTCTGTCCTCCACTTCACACACCAAGCACAAGAAACATCGCTTCATTATCTCTTTTAATAGTTAAGATCTTAAGCCTACTATTGAGCTTGTATATCTTGACAAACTCAAGCGCATAGTCATTAAAAGAAATAGCGTTATCTTGGATGTTATAACCTATCCCTCTTTGAATGCAAAAAATGGATACAGAGCTATCTTTTTGAATCTGTGGGTTCTGCCCTATTTTTTGGAAAATCTTTTTATAAACCCTATCCATTCTCTCTACTTATTGAGCTCTAAGTCCTCCTGCCGTGTTCATTGTAAGGGTGCGCCCATATCGTAAACTTTTTTGCAATTCTGTAGATTTGGGTTTGCGTCTTCTTAAATTCTTTGTGTGCTTCCAGTAAGATGTGCACGAGTTTCATACTTAATGTAACAATAATAACTAGGGATTAGAGGCGAAGAAAGGTATAGGAACGTAATTTTCTAGCAGATGGTGATTTGGAGGGTTCGTATGGAGGGG
This sequence comes from Helicobacter baculiformis, assembly GCF_900197685.1. Taxonomy (GTDB): domain Bacteria; phylum Campylobacterota; class Campylobacteria; order Campylobacterales; family Helicobacteraceae; genus Helicobacter; species Helicobacter baculiformis. The sequence continues at coordinate 5,946 of NZ_FZMF01000001.1, forward strand.
CGTAGAAACAGCAGAGGGCAGAGTTCCGTCAGAGATTCCTAAATGAAAAGGGAATTGTAAAGAAGCAAACTGTGCCGTAAGGCCCCATGATAGTTGGCTAGCATTAGCAGTCTCGTACTAATATCAAGTTGCAATCAAGGGGTGATACCCTTTTGGGGTTGGGGCATCAACCTTTGGAAGAGGGAACATACCAAAGCAGGCCGTCCTGTTTGAAGCCACGATCTCCACTGAAGTTTAGAATCCCCTAACTTTAGTTATGGAGAGTGGGCACTTGGGTGTTAGGCAGTAAGGCATGGTGAGCAGTAATCCACTCCACAAAGTATAGACAAATGCACTTGAGGCGATCGCACCCTTTTGATAGGTATTACCTGCAACTAGAGTCCTGACGGACCGTGCTACCACAGCAAAATGTAACATATTTTAATGTCATTTGTTGGTTTTTTCATTGATAGTTGATTACTCTAAAAATTCACGCTGTCGAGGTGCTCTGTTAGTTTTCTTGGTTTAACATGTTTGTACATCTTAACTTTGAACTTCATGGTTCACAAAGCGAAGAAAGGTTTTATTTAGGCAATGTGGGGATACATCTCTTGAGTGTGCCCTTTGTGGGTTCTTTCGGGTTTGTGGGTTTGTTTTGTATGCTTCATATGGTATTGAACTCTTTGCTAAGGTTAAAACCCTTTAGGGCTCAAGAGAGTCTCAAAGTGCCTCTAACAATCCTCTTTAAAGTGCCTTCTTTTCTCTTAGCCACCTGTATATGTGCGCTGGGCTTTGGGCTGATGACTCTAGTGATGCATGCCACGCCTCTAGCCATGCATGCGTATCATTTTAGCTATACACAGAGTCAAAGTATCTTGAGCGCGCATTTTGTGGCGATATGTGCGCCCAGTTTGTTGTTAGCTTTTTTGAAGCAAGTCTTAAGCCCTCTGCGCTTAGTTGTGTTAGGGCTGTGTTACTATGTGTGGGCGAGTGCTATCGCGCTTTATAGTGTTGGTTTTAACCCTATAAAATCTGATCTTTTGAATATCAGAGCCTTCTTTGTCAAACACTCTAAGCCTATTTCGAAAGGAAATTTCAATGGTACAATTTATTTTAGCAATTTTATTGCTTTTGCCCCTGTCTGCTAAGCCTGATAAGGTCTTGATTGATCAGCTCCAAAAAATCTACCCACGCATGCTAGATAATTTTGCAAGCACTATTATTAGGAGACTCAATGATTGCACAGAGGATGGCGATGATGTTATCGAAGATGCACCTCTGCAAGATTTTCTACGCCAAATCCCTCTTTGGCAACCTCTAAAAGCTAAAAGCTACCATGATGACCAAAGTGATTACAATTTGCTCTTAAGATACCTTGAGGATTTTGAGGTCTCTAGACTTTTTGATCTCATGTATGCATCTGTCCCGAAAGTCAAATGTGATGGCACCACGACCATTCCTAAAGATTTTGATGCGACTCGAATTGCTCAAGATTTTTTGCAAGGGTTAGATTTTATTTACACACCCCTCATTAAAGCCCATCAAGAAGGCTTAGAGATCAAGCCTTATTGGCAAGCCTTACAAGAGAGTCAAAAAAACATGGCTTGGAAATCTACTGATAAGCTTGCTCATCAGCTCAAGCCCTCAAAAGCCACTTCAGCATTGATACAAGAAAATCCTACAGATCCTAATATTCCTCTGATTAAACACTTTTTCAAGATTGCTAAAGTTGCCTATGCATCCTATCTTTTTGCAGACAGCAAGCGACAAAGCAAAGAAGATATTACTTCGCACTACTCGGAATCATACGATCTCTATATTAGAAAATTCGTCGTTTATTATCAAGCTAGAATCAACGCGTTTTTAGGCGGGAGTGTGGATGGAGGGCAAAGTGTCATGCAGGCGTATTTTGATACCCTTTCTCATACACATAGCAATCCCTCCATGACTACAAAAGAGGCGATGGCGATTTTTATTCCTAAAAATCCTAGCGTATGCTTTAATCCTCAATTTTTAAACCAAGAGGCTAAAGAAGTGTGTTTGCACACTTTTCAAAACCAAACCTATGCGCGTAAGCCTTTAAAAGAATATCTGCGAACCTTGCGTCTAATTAGTATAGGCACTGCGCCTTGCCTATATTTAAAGGGTAAACGCACAATTACACGCTTCAAATCCCAAGATTCTCTATGCCTTGCGCTTCAAAAACTCCCCCTAGAAAAGGAATTTTAATGTTACGCTTTACTTGCATGCTCGTCTTGCTTTTAGGTCTAGTAGAAAAAGTGCCCAGTGAACCCTTTCCATTTGTCATGAGCTTGAAGAAATCGGACAGACTCAATAAAAAAAGTATACTGCGACAAATCCCGTGGGAAAAGTCCTACGAGTTATGGAAAATAGAAAGATACATGCCCACAGATGCAACTAAGCAGAATGTGCAAAAAGCCATCCAAACTATTGTGCCCATTTTAGATTCTCTACCTTTTTTTAAAGAGTGGCCTGCCACAAACCTCTCAGAGCAAAATTTTATCAAAGCGACAAAAATCGTAGGAAGCTTTTTGATCTTCAAGGTAATACAGAAGTATGCTCACATTGCAAGATATGAAAGCACCTACGCCAGCATGGCGTTAGATTTTCTTTACACTCCTCTAATCCTAGCCCAAAAAGGCGGAGTCAACCCTCTAGACTATATACAAAGTCTGGCAACACTCCATTTTTCCCCTAAAAGCACAAGGGATTCAGATGTGTTGGAGGTATTTGTAAAATCCTTCAACTTCTTTAGTTTAACGCATAGTGCTATTCAGGAAGTTTCTGCCAAAGATTGGAATATCCTTGATTCCTTAAGGACTATGTTTATACGTGCTTGGTTTGTTTCTTGGCTCGTTGGCGATCGCATGCTTGATCAAGTCGTAGATGCCTCCCTTCTACCCTATGTGCATGCTATCATCAATTACGCTATCTCCAATAGTTTTTCCTTTTTTTATGACACTCCGTTTTACTTAGACGCTCTCTTTAAAGATCATTACATGAAAGAGACCGCGCATGCTTTTTTTGCCTGCAAAGACATTCCTACTCAATTTTTACAAGCGTATCAAGAACGTGTCCAAAACAACCCCCAAATTTGCTTTAATCCGGGTTATTTAACTCAAAAAACACAAAAGGCTTGCAACGATGCTTTTAAAACACCCTCCAAAGCGCTAGTGGGCAAAGTGAAGACTTATCTTCAAAATAAGCGACTTATCTCTATAGACAATGTACCCTGCGTATTTTTGAACAAAGAAAACAAAATTTGGCACGCCAAACTCCAAAACCCTATCTGTAAAACAATACAGGCGTTTTAAGCATTTTTAACAGAAAAAACGCAACGCGTTTTGGACATGTGAGCTCAAACTCCGTAAAATCCCTACGCTATAGGGACAAAGTGAGAACTAGCAAACGCGGTGCGTTTATTCCTTATGTGCCGGGCGGACTGAGACGTTAGTGTGCGCTTTAATATTTATATTTGGGCTCATAGGTAGACTCGATCTTCAATCCTTAGAGAAGAAAATACGACTCTATCGGTGGCAGACTTAGGTGATATTACCAATTCCCTAGCTTGACTCATAGGGGGCATGCCGATCACTCAAGAAACTAGCCGATTGAATATGTATATGTGCTCAATGTTCTAAACTAGAAATTGATAACATAATTCACAAATGCCGCGACAAGGCGCCTGAAACCAAAATTAATTGTATATTTGTCTTGATCGGATGCAGACTTCTGCTGATAGGTGTAATAAGGGTCGTTAATCACTGGCACACGCACACCAATTTCAAAACCCTGATGTTTGGTAAAATTGCTACGCAACCCAAAATTAAAAACTACCTGTACATAAGTGCTTGTAAAACTCGCTTTATTGCCATCGGTATTATTGCGCTTAGCCGACTCTTGGTAATATTTATCCATACTGATACAAGCCGGTTGAGGAGCTCCGGGGAGAACTGGACCATTACCCTGCTCTCGCGTTTGACATTCTCCATTTTTATAACCCTTGCCTAATTCCCAAGAGCTTCCCCCCACCATAACCCCTCCAAAAAGGCCAAAGCTACGATTTTCGCTGTCATAAAAATTATACAGCATATCCATTCCAGCGCCATAAAAGAAATTACTTAAAGAACCTTTAGAAATTAATTCTTTGTTTTCATCTTTCCTAATGTAAGTTCCTGCATAACCGCTAAATATTCCATAGTAGCGTAGCCCAAAACGTTGACTTGAACCAAAGAATTGTTTATAGCCCAGTTGGAAATCTCCCCCATAAAGCGAACCTGTGATAGGTTCATTAATATGAGTTCCTTGGGACCCTGATATGATGTCTGTCAGCATGTTACCCCCCATGTTCGCATATTCAAACCCTGCAAGAACATACCCTGCATTGTCCTCTGCAACCAAAGGTGCAAAGCTCAGGAAAGCTCCTAACCCTATCACTAAAAATCTTTTGTAATCCCCATAAAAATCCGCCAAGGCTGACATCAATCCTACCCCATCATGAAAATATATTCTGCTGAAAGCGTATTAAATTTCTCTTTAAAGTATCATTATTTATGTTTATCAGCCATAGTAGAATGCTGATTTTGAATCCATGCCGCTATGTGTTCTGCACTCCCTGTAGCAAGATAAGTGCGCAAGCGTTGGGCTTCACGCACAAAGTGGGCGCGATCCATCTGAGCGTAGGCTTGCAATAGATTATGTGCATTCAAATCATGCTGAATGAATTCGGGGTGTAGCATGGTCCTGCCCCTGCCCGGACTCTCGTTGTGCAAGGCATGATAAAAAATATTAGCCAGTCCAATACAAGTTAGTTTAACTAAGCGTCTAGCGATAAAAAAATCTAGTGCTTTCGCCCTATAAGCAAGTACAAAAGGTGTCCCAATCAAGGCAGATTCTAAAGTTGCCGTTCCGCTACAAATAAAAGCAAATTCAGCGGCATACAGACTTTGGTGTGCGTCATAAGAGATTTTAAATAGGTTAATATCTTTGCCATAAAGCTTTTCTAAATCGCTCCCTTGCAAACTTGCAGGCACAACCAAGATGCATGGGGTTTTTAGTGTTCGTGCTACTTCTACAAAGATGGGAAAAAGCGCTTTGATCTCTTGCTGGCGACTCCCCGGCATAAATACCACGCCAACGCCTTGTGGACGGATTTTATACAAGGGGATTTCATCTAAAAGTGGATGCCCGACATAAGTCGCTTTGCATCTGTAATGACTTAACTCAAAGGGTAAAATTGCTCCCAACTGATCGCAATAGCGTTCGATGATTTTGGCACGATAACTTTTCCATGCCCACACTTGGGGTAAAATGTAATAAATAATGGGTTTGTGGGGGGTGTGGGTTTTAATACGCTTGGCTAGAGGAATGTTGAAAGAACTAGAATCCATTAACAAAATCAGATCGGCTCGTTTGGAAAGCGCGTGCATTTGGCGCAGAGCTTTGTAAAAAAAGCGTAATTTAAAAGCAACTTCCTTAAAACCCATGATAGAAAATTGTCGGGGGCTAAATAAAGGTTGATCGTGAGGCTCTAGCGCGTCGTAAATGCCCAGCCATTCTACACCTTGAAGATGTGCGCGCAATACTTTTAAGTGCACATTTGCGCTCACCTCTAGTGCGCTCACTAGTACTCTCAAGATTCGTCCTTAGAAGAGGGTTCTTCTAAATAGCCATTGGCTTTTAAAAAATCCTTAGTTTTGATGTCTCTAAGTTCAATTTTAAGCGTGCTATTTTCTAAATCGAGTTCAAAAATACGATCCTTAAGTGCGCGGTTTTCGCGCAAAAGTACGCGGTATTTTCGGTAAAGTTGATCGCTAAAAAAACGCTTGGCTGGACGCGCCCTAGCCACAGAACGATCTTTGAGATAGATTTCTACAAAGCTAACAGGCTGGGGCAGAAGTTCTTTATCCTCTTGATCTAGGATCTCTTCTCTATTTTTTTGTTTGGCAACCAAATCGCGTTGTACCTTGTGTGTAAAAAGTTCTTGCTGGATCGCCTTAATTTCTTCTTTCTTGCTTTGTTGTCGCGTCTCTAGGTCTTTGAGATGGTTTTTAGCTTCTAGTAATTCGGCGCGTAAGTCTTTAAGCACCGCCCTAGCCTGTGCGATTTCATTTTCATAAACCTGTAACTCTTCTTGGAACTTTTGACGCTCTTCTTCAAAGAGGCGCACCACTTCCCATTTCTCTTTAATCTCAGGGGCTTTTTGGATAAATTCTTGAAAGATCGAATCCTTCATACCATCTCCAGCGACAGCAAAGTCATTTCCGTCCCCTTGCTGATACGCACTTTCCCCCTACATTTTTCACACGCTCCATAATCAAAATTGCTCGGTACAAAGACATGCCCACACTCCAAACAGGTAAGTTCCACCTTTTCCTCTACAATATCTAAAATCGCGTCTTTGCACAAGTCCAATTCTTCTTTAAAGGTTTCAAATGCGCTTACAAAAAGTTGTTTATCCATCGCGCACCGCTCTCCAATGCTTACTACAACGCGCTCTATCTTGGTAGCGTGGTGCTTTTTGGCATGTGCCTCACACAAGTCTATCAAGGAGGACACAACACTATATTCATGCACGCACTAACCTATTGCTTGAGATTGAGCAAGGTATTGAGAATCTGATCGGAAGTGGTTACCGCCTTAGAGTTCGCCTGAAAGCCGCGTTGCACTACGATCAAATTAGTCAAGCTCCGACTTAAATCCACATTGCTCGACTCGAGCTTAGAACCAGAAACCCCACCTCTTCTACCCGTATTTGCCGCTCCAATTAGCGCGTGTCCAGAGTTTCCTGTTTCAGAAAATACGCTTCCTCCCATCGCCTGCAAACCCGCGTCGTTGGCAAAGTTAGCCAAAGCCACTTGAGCTAAGGCTAAGGTTTTACCATTGCTAAATGCGCCCAACAACGCCCCATCACCATCAAAGCGCACATCCATCAAATCCCCCGCTTGGTAGCCGTTTTGCTCGATCGCATAAGTTTCAGAAATTTTATCCACACTCGTGATTCCATCAAATCCTCCGGCCGTCCCCATGTTGAGTGTAATTCTTTGGGGTGCTTTCGATCCATTTTTAGGATCGAATTGCAAGACAGGAGGGTTCATGCCTGCTAAAGAACCATCTTTATTGAAGTGTAAGCGTCCCTCTTCAAAGACATTGGGGCGTGCAGGCGAACCACCCACAATTTCTCCGGGCTCAGGCACAATAGCTCTAAAGCGCCATTCAGCCTCTCCACTTTTAAAAAACTCTAAGCGCAAAGTGTGCTTAGTTCCCAAGCTATCCACCAAATCGATACTGCTCGCGTGCATCGCGTGGCTAAGCTTAGAGGTGGCTGTAGAAACCCCCCCCTCAATGAGAGAAGCCGTGTTGAGCGCGCCCATTGTCTTACCAAATAAGACATTCTTGGTAACTTTCTTGGAAGCATAGTTAGTAACAAAGATACTCAAGTCTTCGCGTGTGGGGTTACCATTGTCCCTATTGGTCATTTCAAACATGCCATCCTTGTTCACCACTACAGAAACCGATGCTGCTGAATCTTTGTAATTGCCTTTGAGCTTAGGATCTTTAACGATATTTGCATCGCGTTGCATTAAGGCGCGCAAGTCATCGGTGGTTTTAAATTGCCCTGTGGCTAAATCGGGTTTAACTCCTTTTGTGTAGCGGTATCTAAAGGCAGTAACATCTTGCTCACCCTTAGCAAATTTAGCAAAAACTCCCGTACCAGCCCCTGTAATGACGATGTTTTTAACATGCTCATCGCCTTCCATGTTGTTCTTATTTTCTAAGCGCAAAGTGCCATTATCGATGTAGGCTTCTACTCCAGTTTTGTCTTTTACGGCATTGATAGCATCTTGGGCTGCCGATAAGCTAGAGATTCGACTGATCGTAGAGTCGTTGGTGAAAGAAATCTTAGTGCCATTGAGCTCTAAAGTGCTGTTAGCCTTAGAAACATCAATTTCCTTATTCATGCTAGCGCTTTTATAGCTGACCCAAATCCCTTGATCTTCATTGAGCAAAAACGCATCGCCATCCTCATTAAATAAAGCTCCCATATCTTCAGCTAATTGCGTAAGATTAGTCGCAGAATCGTACTGGGGCTTCACACCATCTGCAGGGGTTTTACTTGAAGAATCTAGCATAAAAATACTGCCAGTTTGTTCGGCATGACGACCCGCATTCAAATTAGCACGCATAGAGACTTTACTACTAGAACGCGCAGGCATGACCATACCCGGATCGATACGGATATTTTGTAGAGGTTTGGTGTTATCAATCTTGAGCATGTCAGTTTCACTGCCCTTAGAACCCATGTCTTTGGGATCGCGCACCCACCCCTGCACCACATAGCCCCCTGTGGTTACCAAGCTACCTTCTGAGTCGAATAAAAATTCACCGCTACGGGTAAAATTGCGTGTTACCCCGCGATCAGGACTGATCACAAAAAAGCCATCACCCTCAATGGCAAGATCGGTTTTAACATCAGTATTTTGCAAATTGCCTTGAGAGAAAATTTTAGTGGTGGCATCCACGCCCACGCCCAAGCCGATAGAAAAATCATTTTGCCCTGCTAAGCCATTCTTATAGGGGGCAGTGGCAATGAGTTTAACTTGAGAAAGCATGTCCACAAAGGAGGCACGCGAATACTTAAAACCTGTAGTATTGACATTGGCGATGTTATTGCTTTCAATATCTAGGGCGATTTGGTGGGCTTGCATCCCATTCACACCAGACCATAGCGAGCGGAGCATGGTAATCCTTTAGTCAAAATTGTCTTTACAAAGCAAAGATTATTCCTTCTCATACCTACCCATACCTAAAGCTAGAAGACCTCCAAAGGTTGAAATACGATTATAATTAGGATATGTATTAACCCAAACCTGACAAAGGGTGTGTGATGGGGTTCTGTAGTTTGAAAAGGCTAGTGTTAGGGTATATGGTGGTTTTGGGGCTCTTAAGAGCAGAGGAGGTGAGCGCTTTGATGCTAAGGGGGATCAAGGCTACCCATGATGGGCGCTATAAAGAGGCTTTTCATCTCTTCAAACAAGCGCACAAACAAGGAGATTTATTAGGGAGCGCGTATTTAGGGGAGATGTATTTGTTTGGCGATGGCATGAAAGAAGATGCTTGCAAGGCAAAACACTATTTTACATTAGTGATCAAAAAAAAGCCCTCACAAAACGGGGATGTAGCCGTGATCATGGCTAAAGCCTTGCTTTCTAGCATGTATAGCGATGGTTCTTGTGTTAAAAAGGATTGGGATAAAACCGCGCAATTATTAACAGAAGTTCTTGAAGCCAATGGCGCGTTGATCAGACTAGATGGCACAAATTTGTATGTGAATTTAGATGAACTGCGCGCGCAAGATTTTGGAAAATTTAGCCTAAGGGGTGGGATGGTTGGGGCGAGTGTTGATATGATGGGGCAGTGTTTGGAGTTTAGCCCTAAGTTTAAGGCTTCAAAACAAGCGTTGTTGATCGCAAAAGCGTGTTATGAAAAGGCGTTAGAATTTGGACTTGATGCCACCAAGCACTTACAAAGAGTGCAGCAAAAATTACAGCGCCAAACCCCCAAGCAAAACCCAGAAGTCAAGATTTTTTTATAATCTAGCTCTCAATCCAACCCCACAATCTCAACACCCCTTGACTCTCTCTCTCGCTAAAATGCTTCTCGTATTTTTAATTTTTAGGCAAGGAGTAAGCATGTTTATCCAAGATTTGAGCGTTGAGCAACAACAGGTGTTCTTGTATTTGGCTAGAAAAGTCATTGAAGCCGATGGAGTGTTGCATGAATTGCAACTGGGCGCGTTGGATACGATCAAAAAGCAATGCGAATATGGCATCTCTGAAAAAGAAGTGCCCTTAAGTGAGCTAGGCAAACTTTTCACCACCAACCACGCCAAACACGCCGCCTTGCTAGAGCTCACCTCTGTAGCTCTAGCCGATAGCCGTTGGCATGACAATGAAAGAGATACCATCTACTCCTATGCCAAAGAGATGGGGGTCTCTACCCAAAAGGTGGATCAACTCAAAGACTGGGTGGTGAAAAACTTCATGCTCTATCAAGAAGCGGTCAAGTTGTTGGACTAGGGGAGAAAATGGCAGTGCTTAAAGTTTTAAAAGGTGCAGTTGTTGGGGTTAGGGCTTTAGCTGCGATGACACCTTTAGCAGGTGCCGCCCTTGCAGCAGGCGCGGTTGCTACGGCAGTCGCTAGTTCAAAGAAAAGTTAAGGGGGAAAAAGCGATGGCGATGAGTACTGGGCAGACAATCGTTGGAGCGGCTCTTGGAGTTGCCGCTCTAGCGGCAATGGCGCCTCTTACAGGAATAGGTATTGGCGCAATCCTTGCGGGCGAAGCATTGGGAGCAACGGCAGCCGCTAGTGCTGCTGGGGGGGCTGTGGTGGGGGCTGTGAGTGGAGATAAAATGTAGGGGGAAACATGGGATTTTTAAAAGCGATGCGCAATGTTGTTGGAGTGGCACTAACACCCGCAAAAGTTGCGGGCGATGCGGCCTCAAGTGTTGTTGCACACATGAAAGATAAAGTAGATGAGCCTGCAATAGGCAGTGTAGTGAGGAGCTATCTTTATGGGGCGGAACACACAGGGATTTATGTAGGTAATGACGAGATTATCCACTGGACGCGTCATAGCAAGGTTGAAAGATGCCCCAAAGAGGACTTCAAATCTTGGTCTTCAATAAGTATTTATGTCGCTTGCAAAGGCACAGAACCCGTAGGTTATCCCCAAGCCGCCAAGTATGCTGAAGAACACGAAGATGAAGGTGAAGAAGAGAGGGGCGCATACGACCCAACCACCAATAACTGCCACATGTTTGTGGTGGAGTGTTTAACTGGTGGCGAGAAGTGCGAACCCCGCTGGGAAGAACCCAATGAGTATTGTAAAGAACTTCTGCGTGCAGATAACTGGCGCGTGTGGAAAGGCACTTGAGCAACACCCACGCCTTAACTTGTGCGTGGGCGATAGGTTAAGGGTGAAATTTTACAAAGGGACAAAATGGGTATTTTGGATTTTATGGCGGGGCTGGTGGGCGCGTCTGTGCAGCGCGCCAATCAAGACACCCCACAGATTATTACGATTGATGAGGAGATCGCCAAACATGTCAGGGGGAGCGGGGACTCTAAAGCGAGCGATTTTGGTTATCAATCTTGGATCGCCTATTACAAGCAAGTACGCTACCCTAAGAAAGATGAAGACGCGCGCAAAAATATAGTTCTCAAATGTTGCCAATATTGGTGTTCTACAAATGCCGATCGGGGGGCGCATGTGAAAATTGAGGGGTATGGGGGGAAGTGGTGGATTGTACCGGTGTGCTCTAGCCACAACCCCCGTACTGATGAGGAATTTAATGTCAAGGCAAACACCATAGCCGTTAGACACCCTAAAAAGTGATTTTTGAAGCTTAATAGAGAATCTCCTAGTAGCGGTGTGGAAAATGCCCACACTCTGCTAAGAGTTTATAGCACTGGGTGCGTTAGCCATCTTTAGGTTTTTGTGGCGGTGCGTAGCCGCCGTGCTATCAAAAGCGTCTGCTCACTGCGTAAGCATCCCAAACACCCCTTGACAATCAAATAGTTGCGCGCTGGGCATGATGGGAGCTAGCAAGTCTGCCATGAGGGGCACAAAGTGTTTTTCACTCTCATAGTGGGGTACCTCTATGAGGCTAATGCCCATGCTCTTGGCTGCCATGCCATCATGATGTTTGATGTCTCCAGTGATCAAACACAGGTTTTTAGGCACGCTTTTAAGCTCTTGTAAATACCCACACCCCGCCCCGCACACGATCGCAAGCGCGCTAATGCTAGGGCTTGCACACACATAGCGCACATAGGGTAGGTTGAGCTTGTCTTGCACGCCCTTAGCGAGTTTGGCTAGGGGCGTGGGGGGGATCGCGCCCACTAAAGCCATGCCATCGGCGTGCAAATGCTCAAAGCCCAATAACTTGGCAAAATGGGCGTTGAGGTGGGTTTTATCAAAATTGGTATGCCATGCCAACAAGCTACAGGATTTCTCAATCAAGATTTGGGCGATGTTATAGGGGTAGAAATCGGGGTTAAAGGTCTTGAAAGATTTGAAAAAGAGGGGGTGGTGGGTGAGAATCACGCTGTGATTTGGGGCTTGCTTGGCAAGTTGCATAGTGGCTTCTAGGCTGATGATGAGGTGTTGGTACTCCCTATCCAAACTGCCCAAATTCAAGCCACAATGATCCCAAGACTCTTGCAAACTCAGCGGGGAGAGCGCCTCTAAAAAGGCGTGTAGGTCTTTTAGGCTTGGCATGGCAATAGGGGGGCGCTAAAATCCCCGCTCAAGCGCGCATCGCGCTGGGTTTCTTGGGCTTTGTAAAGCAGGGCGCACGCCTTGGCTAGGGCGCGGATTTTTAAGATAAATTCTTGGCGTTTAGCCACACTTAAAGCTTTGCGCGCGTCTAGGACATTGAAAAAATGGCTACTGAGCACCACAAAATCATAGGCGACCAAACTCAAACCCTGATCCAAGCAGCGTTGCGCCTCCGCTTGGTTTTGCAAAAAAGCTTCGAGCAAAAAATCCAAATTGGCGTGCTCAAAATGGTAATGGCTAAACTGGTATTCGCTCTCCAAATGCACTTCTTTATAGTAAATGGGCTTGCCCTCTTTGTAGCTCCACACAATGTCTAGGATATTGTCCACCTTTTGGATATAGGTTGCCAAGCGTTCCACCCCATAGGTGATCTCAATGGGCACGGGGTGGCAGGGCAAACCCCCCACTTGTTGAAAGTAGGTAAATTGGGTGATCTCCATGCCATCTAGCCACACCTCCCAGCCCAAGCCCCACGCGCCTAAAGTGGGCGACTCCCAATTATCCTCCACAAAGCGCACATCATGCTGGCTAAAATCAATGCCTAGTGCTTGCAAACTGCGCAAATAGAGTTCTTGGATATTTAAGGGGCTAGGCTTTAAGATCACCTGAAATTGGTAATAACTGCCCAAGCGGTTAGGGTTCTGCCCATAACGCCCATCGGTGGGTCGCCTAGAGGGGGCGACATAGGCGACATTCCAAGGTTTGCTATCCAAGCTCCTTAGCAAGGTGGCGGGGTGAAAAGTACCCGCCCCAGCGGGGAGATCATAGGGCTGTAACAAAAGCGCGCCCTGTTCTTGCCAAAAATTTTGTAAAGCCAAGAGAATTCGTGAAAAAGTCATGTCCAACCTTTAGCGTTTTAACAGCGCGTCCATACTCGCTAGGGGGTTCTTGCCCTCTAAGAGGGCTTGTAATTCTGTGGCGATGGGGGTGTAAATCTGCTCCCTTTGGGCGATTTGGACAATGGCTTGCGTGGTTTTCACCCCTTCAGCGACCTCCCCTAGTGCGTTTAAAATCTCTTCTAGGGGTTGGTGTTTGGCTAGCCCCAGCCCTACGCGATAATTGCGCGAGAGAGTGGAGTTCGCGCTCAAAAAGAGATCCCCCGCTCCAGAGAGCCCTAAGAAAGTCTGTGCCTTGCCCCCAAAATGCGTCCCAAAACGACACATCTCCACCAAGCCGCGCGAGAGTAAAGAAGCCTTAGCGCTCTGCCCCAACTCCAGCCCATCGCACACCCCAGCGGCAATGGCGATCACATTTTTATATGCCCCGGCAATCTCCCCTCCGATGATGTCCTCTTGCACATAGGCGCGCATAAAACTAGGGAAAGCCTTTGCATAGGTTTGTGCCAAGTTAGGGTTGCTGGCATGCAAAGCTAGCGCACAGGGCAAGCTCGCGCTCACATCGTGGGCAAAACTAGGTCCTGCTAGATAGCATAAATTTTCTGGAGCGATGAATTCTTGGGCGATTTGGCTGACAAATTTACCCCCTATCTCAATCCCCTTACATGCCATCAAGACGGGCATCTTAGGGGGCAAATGGGCTTGCTCAAACCATGCGCGCAAGTGTTGTACACTGATTGCCACCACGCCTAAAGAAGCCTCTAACCCCTCTTTTAAACTGCATTGGGTGATGAGACCATGCCCTTTGAGTACTAAACTCTTATTGAGGGGCAAAAGCGCGGCACTCAGATCCTGGCGTGAGACGATTTTAGTTGGGGTGCGATGCCCAAAGGCAAAGGCGAGCGCGCGCCCCCATGCCCCCCCTCCAAAAACCACAATACCCATGCATGTCCTTTTTCAAGCATTGTAACACAACGCGCTTTAAAGCGTTGTAACCGGGATCAAATACAGCGCGCTTGGGACACAACGCGCCTTGATCTCTTGAGCGAGCGCGCGCGCGTTGTCCTCTAGCAGGCATAGGCGCAAGTGGGCGTAATCCTTGCGCCCGCTCACCTGTTCTTTGGGGCTTTTGAGCAGACTCGCTGCGCTGTATTGAAAGCATGGACTCAGATAGAAATCGCTATAGCCCTGTTCTAAAAGATAATCTGTCAGTCTATCTACCAAGCGCGCGGGGGCGTAAATATCCAAAAACACCATTAGATCACCTTGATTTTTTTGGCTAGCAACATGAACATGGGGGGCAATAGCAACAAGGTCAAAATACTAGAGGTTACTAGCCCGCCTAGCACCACGATCGCCAAGGGTTTTTGCACTTCAGAACCCACCCCATTGGAGAGCAAGAGCGGGATAAGCCCTAAGCCGGCAATGCAGGCGGTCATCAACACCGGTCTAAGCCGTCTGAGCGCGCCCTCTAGCACCACTTCTTCTATTTTTTTGCCCTGGGTTAGAAGCTCTCTAAAATAGCCCACCATCACCACCCCATTGAGCACAGCAATGCCAAAGAGCGCGATAAAACCCACACTTGCAGGCACAGAGATATATTCATGGCTGACAAAGAGCGCGATGAGCCCGCCTGTGATCGCAAAGGGGATATTACACAAAATGAGCAACGCTAACGCCACATTGTTAAAGGTGAAAAAGAGAATGAAAAAGATCACCAAAATACTCAAGGGGATGATGGTCGCTAGTCTTTTATTGGCTCTCTCTTGGTTTTCAAACTGCCCCCCGTAGGTGATGTAATAATTGGGGGGTAGGTGTACCTGCGCGTTGACTTTTGCCTTGATCTCAGCCACAAAGCCCCCCAAATCCCTACCCACCACATTTGAGCGCACCACGCTCATGCGCTTGGAGTTTTCGCGCACAATAGAAACTGGTCCATCTACTTCTTTCAAGGTCGCAATAGAGGTGATGGGCACCGCCACATCGCGACTAGAAGTCATCTCTAGGCTTTTGATTAAGGTGATATTGGTGGCGATGTCTTGGGATTGGCGGATGATGACCGGGGTTCTAGAGATCCCTGTGGGGATAAATTCTACCACCAAGCCCTCTAGGGCGGATTTTAAGAATTTGGCAAATTCATCGCTGGTGATCCCCACATTCGCCATCGCATCGCGATTGGGGGTTACATAGAGGTAGTTAATCCCCTTGTTGAGCTCGGTCAAAACCTCATCAGAGCCTTTGACTCCCTTGATGATCTCTACAATCTGCGCGCTGAGGGCGTTGAGTTTGGCGATGTCATCGCCAAAAATCTTAACCGCCAAATCCCCGCGCACCCCCGTGAGCATTTCAGAAATGCGCATTTCAATGGGCTGGGTGAAGGCGAAATTAACCCCTTTGAAATCCTCTAGGGCTTGGGCGATCTTGTCTAGGAGGGCTTTTTTAGTGGGCACGCTCCACTCCGACTTAGGGATATAGGAGATGAACATATCGGTTTGGTTGAGTCCGCCCAAGTCTAGCCCTAATTCGTCTGAGCCCGTGCGCGCCACGATGGATTTAATTTCTTTAACGCGTTCTTTTAGGGTTTTTTCAATGTGCAAGATCAAATCCCTAGATTGGCTCAAAGAAATGGAGGGCACGCTCTCAATACTCAGCACACTATCCCCCTCATCTAAATTAGGCATGAACGCCTTGCCCACAAAGGGGAAGAGCGAAAGGCTTGCGCTCAAAAACACCAACGCCCCAAGGATCATTAGTTTAGGGCGGCTGAGTGAAAAGTGCAGCAGAGGGGTATAAATGCGATAAAAAAAGCGCGTGATCAAGGTCTCTTTATGGGTTTGGGCTTTGAGCACCAAAGAAGCGATCACCGGGATCAGTGTGATAGAGAGCACTAAAGTGCCCAAGAGGGCAAAGACAATACTAGAGGCTAGGGGTCTAAACATCTTGCCCTCTATGCCCTGCAAGGACAAAATGGGCACAAAAAAGACAATGATGATGACAATCCCGCTCACCACAGAGAGGGCGATCTCTTTGCAGGCGCGATAAATGGTGTGTAGGGGGGTGGTTGTCTTGTTATGCCCTAGTTTTTCAAAGGCATTTTCTACCACCACGACTGCTGAGTCGATCAACATGCCTATGGCGATGATGAGCCCGCCCAAACTCATCAAATTCAAGGTGATCCCGCTGAGTTTGATCCCAATAAACGCCACAGATAAGCTCAAGGGTAAAATCACACTCACCGCCACACTCGCCCTAAAATTCCCCAAGAATAAAAACAAGGTCAAGATGATGAGGGTAATCGCTTCTAGCAGGGTTTTATTGACCGCAGAGATGGCTTTATGGGTGAATTCTGAGCGATCGTAAAAGATGTGGATATGCACCCCTGCAGGCAGTAGGGGCTTGATGTCCTGTTCTAATTTGGCACGCACCCGGGTGATGATCTCTTTAGAATTTGCCCCTCTTAGGGCGAGTACAAGCCCCTCTGTGGTTTCATCTACCCCATTCTTGGTTACAAACCCCAAACGGGTGCGATAATGCGTGATCACCTTGGCAAAGTCTTTAATGTGCAAATGCCCTTGATTGGTGGGGATGGTGATATTGGCAATTTGTTCGGGGGTGAGCGCGATGGTTTGAATCTTCACCAAAAAGGTTTCTCCATCGCGATCGATGCGCCCTGCTCCGCTATTGCTCAAATTGGCTTTGAGGGCGTGCTCCAAATCGCTAATAGAAATCCCTAAGCGCGCCATGTCATTAAAATCCGGGATCACCACAAAGGCGCGCGCAAAGCCCCCAATGGCGTTCACATCTGCCACGCCCGGGATGGTGCGCAACATCGGGCGAATCGTAAAATCTAAAAGTTGGCGTTTGCCCACATCGGGCAAATTCCCATCAATGGTGAACATAAAGATGTCTGAGAGTGGAGTTACAATGGGCGCAATCTCCCCATCCACCCCTTGGGGCAGATCGGGCAAGACTAGGGCTAATTTTTCATTGACCATGTTGCGGGCTAGGTAAATATCCATGCCATCTTCAAAATCAATGGTGATGTCGCACACCGAATATTTAGAAGTGCTGCGCAGGGATTTTTCCCCCTTAAGCCCTAGCAGTTCTAGCTCTAAGGGGCGCACGACATTGTTCTCCATCTCTTCGGGTGAAGAGCCGGGCAATTTTAAGACGATCTTGACCTGTGTGGGTGCCATGTCTGGGAAGGCATCTAGGGGGGTGTTCAAAAAGCTATAAAAGCCAAACCCCAAGAGCAACCCCGCAAAGATGAGCACCACCAAGCGTTGTCTTAGCGAAAACTCTAGGATGCGATCCAACATCAATCATCCCCAAAGTGGTTTAAAATGCCCTTTAAACTCACCAGCGCGCCCGTGGCCACTTTGGCATGGGGGTTGAGATGGGCGCTCTTGATCACAAAGGCGTGGTTGCGCTCCTCTAAAACCTGTACTGCCACAGGCAAGAACCCCTTCTTGGTGCGCACGAAAATGAGGTAGTCTTGATCGTTTTTGATCACGGCATCAGAGGGCACTAATAAAGTGTTTTTGGGTCTAGAACCCTGAATGAAGAGATTGACCATCTCGCCCACATGGTAATTGCCCTGCTCAATGCGCGCGGTGGCTAAAATGGTGTTAGAGTTTTTGTCTAACACCACGGACACGCTTTGGATACGCCCGATGGGATTGCCCAGCTCGTCTAAAACAGCAGAACCCGTTTGGATGTATTTAGAGAGATTCACCGGCACTCTGATACGCGCGATGAGATCGCTATTTTCTGAAATGCGAATATAGGTGGTGAAGGCGGGGATGCGCTCGCCTAGCACTTTGGGTGCAATGGAGAGAACCCCCCCGTGTCTGGCGATGATTCTAAAGCCATACTCCCCTCTAGGGTGCCTGGGATCGATGCCAAAACTTCTAAAGGTGTTTTCTAATTCTTGGACTTTAAGGCTTATTTCTTGACTGGCAAGATAGCTAGTTTGGTACTCGCGCTTGGCGATCACCCCTTGTTGGTAGAGCATTTTATCCTTGCGACTCACCTCTAAGGCGACATTGAGTTTATTTTGATCGTTTTGCAACTCAAAATAGAGATTGCTCAAATCAATCGAGCTGATTTCACAGATGAGATCGCCCTTTTTGACATGTTCGCCCTCGCTCTTGTAAATGGCGACCACACTCGCATTAAAGCTCAAACTCTGCACCACCGAGTGCTTGAGATTAAAATTGTCAAAATCGATGGCAGCGTTAAAAGGTAAACCTTTTGAGATAACATGCTGGTCTAGGGCGATTACCTTTAAATCTAAGCTAGCGATTTGTTGGGGCGTTAAAACGATTTCTTCATAAGCCTGCAAGCTCACTACAAGCCCCAAAACTGCCATGAGCCACTTTCTCAACGCACACCTCCTACTTGGGTCAAGGTCTCCCCCAAACTCTCTTCTAATAATGCGGTGATGTCTACATATTCCATCTTGGCTTGGGCGAGGGCGATGAGCGCGTCCATATAGGAGTTTTGATAGATCAAGTACTCAAATAATCCGATTTTCTGGGCTTCATAGGCGATACGCCCCTTTTCCATCAAGTCTCTCTTATTGTCAATGGCTTGAATTTGGATGCGCATATAGCGCTCTTTGGTTTTGAGTTGTTGGAGATAGGCGTTGGCGTTGATACGGATATTGCGCTTGGTCACTTCATTTTGCGCACGCGCCCCATTTTCTAGGGCAAGAAACTTGCGTTTGAGATGAATATTCTTAGGGGTTACGGGCAAGGGGATACTAAACTCCATAGAAAGATTTGTGGCTGAGTTGTAACTCTCTGCACCCAGCCCAAATTCAAAGTTATGAAACACATCGCGGTTGGCTAGATTGGCATTAACGCGGTAGTCTTTGGCGCTCAAATCCAACACCTCCACATACAACGAACGACTTAAAATGCGCTCGAGCGCATGCGCGCCCAAGTGTACATAATCAAATTTGAGCGCGGGGATCTTGATGGCGCGCAGGGGGTCTAAAAAGGCACTAAAGGGTACATCGCCCTCTATGGGGTCTACAATAGCTAATAGCGTGTGTAAGGTTCTCTCTTGATTGATGATGAGGGTTTCAATATTGATCTTAGCTAACTTGGATTCCAAGTAAGAATTCTTGAAGTTGATATAGTCTTTTTCAGACATGCTCCCCGCGCTCACCTTGCTTTTAGCTGCGCTAAGCTCTTTAAAAAAAATGTGCTCGCGTTGGGCGTAGATCTTGTGCTTTTCAATGTTGAGAATGTAGTTTAAATAGAGTCGTTTGGCCCCAATAAAGGCAAGATTACGGCTCAATTCGTAACTCTTGCGGTACTGCACATTTTTAATAGAGAGGGAGCGCGCCAACAAGCGGCTAACCCATGGGAGCTTGGGCTTGATCATCAAAACTGTACGGGGCTGGGCTTCGGCAATGCCTTGATAGTTGCGCACCACAGAGGTTTCGTTAGAAATGAAAGGAAAATCCCACGCATTGGTGGATTTTTGCTCCTCTAAAAGACTGATGAAGTCGGCTTTTTTGGCGATCAACTCTAAAGAGTTGTGCTCCACGCGCTTGAAAAATTCTTCTAGAGAAAAGGTACGCGCGTCCAAAAAACAGAGCAATAGGGCGCATAAAAAGGCAACCCGCACTCTAAAGTTCTTTAATGTCTGCCACACCCAAAAATTCATGGTAAATCAAGTGAAGCAAGCCTTGGCGGTTGTGTTGGGTTTGCAAACAGGGGTCGTTCACCAAAACCCGATCAAAAAAGCGCTCTAAGGGGTCTTTGAGCAAAGATAGGGCGTTGAGCTTGTCTAAAAAATCACCAAACTCCATGCGCGCTACATGCGCGTAAGCATGATAGAGCGCGTGTTCACTGGGGTCTTTAAACAGGGTTAAATCCACTTGTGAGGGGGTGTTGCCCTGCGTAATATTAGCCACGCGTTTAAAAATTGCCACCAATTCTAGGGCGCGATCTTGATTGAAGAAGGCATGCAACGCCTGCACCTTACGAGCGATCTCGCACACCCCATAGGCATCGCTGTGCAACGCCTTAAGCCCTTTGAGCACGGCTTTATAGAAGGTGGGGTTAAAATGGGCAATTTGGGAGGCGAGCACATGGATAAAGCGCTCTAGCATGAAATCTCTGAGTGTTTCTAGATCAAAGGGGGCATAAGCACCTGCTAGGGCTTGCACATGCGTGTGCAGATTGAAATCCAAGTTGTAATGTAAGCAGATTCGCAAAACTCCATTAGCCGCACGCCGCAGGGCAAAGGGGTCTTTGGATCCGGTGGGGATCTTGCCTATGCTAAAAAGGGCAAGTAGGGTGTCTAATTTGATCGCCAATGCGCCCAACGCGCTCAGTAAGGTAGAAGGTAGGGGGGTGTTTTCACCTACGGGCAAGTATTGTTCTTGAATGGCTGTGCACACGGCCCGGTCCTTCAAGTGGTGGCGTGCGTAGTAAGAGCCCATCACCCCCTGCAATTCAGGGAATTCATAAACCACTTCGCTACATAAGTCCGCTTTGGCTAGGGCTAGAATCTCTTGAAGTGTGGGCTGTGCGCTTGGCTGGTATTGATGGGCTAACCATGTCGCGATGTGTTGTTCGCGTTGTACCTTATCTTTTAAACTTCCTAAGCCTTGTATAAAGGCGATCTTTTCTAAATTTTGTGCGATCACGCCCCATTCTAGGGATTGTTTGAGATCGTTTTGATAAAAGAACACCGCATCGCTCAAACGCGCTTTGAGCACCTTTTCATTGCCCGCGATAATCTGGCTAAAATCCCCATGTTCTAAGGGGGTGTTGCTCACCACCACAAAGGCGTTATGCAAGGATTCGCCCTTAAAGACAGAAAAATAGCGTTGGTGCTCCTGCATAGAGGTGCTGATGATCTCAGGGGGCAAGCTTAAAAATGTGGAGTCAAAGCGCCCATAAAGGGCGGTGGGGTAAGAAGTGATGGCAATAATTTCTTCTAGTAGTTTTGCATTGATCTGCACGCGCACCCCATGTTCTTGCTCTAGGGCGTGGATTTCTTCTAAGATTTTGGCGCGCCGTTTGGCAGGCTCTAAGATCACCCCGCCCTCTTGTAAAACTTCAAAATAACGCGCGATATTGGGCGTAGGGATCCATGCAAAGCTGCGCGCAAAATGCAATTTTGTACACGCCTGTGTCCCACAGCCATAAGCGCGCGCGCAAAGAGGCATTTCTAAGGGAGTTGTGCCCATAATGGCGCAAATATTGTGAATGGGGCGGATAAAACGCTCCTGAATAGAACCCCACGCCATGCTTTTGCCAAAATCTAGGGCGTGTAAGAAATCGAATACCATTTGGTCTAAAAGGGTGGGGGTGGGAATGG
>NZ_FZMF01000031.1 GCF_900197685.1 Helicobacter baculiformis
TAGACACTTTAGGGGGGGGGTGCTATGGTGGTATTAGATTGGCTTTGTTTCGTTTCTCGTTAATTTTGGTGCAAAGAAACGCTATATGCCCTATTTTTGGGGGTTTCTGTGAATTTAGGTGATCTGCTTGGCAACGGTTTGAATAAGGGGGACAGATTTTAGCTCACTCTAGACAAGCAAAACGACTCGGGTTTTTGCACGACTCATGAGGGCTTTTGAAGTGAAAAAATTTGTTATCTTTGGCAAGAAAAAAGCGAACGGATTTTTTAACGAAACGGATTGCGTTTTTGGATAAAAAGATGCTGAAAACAATGTGAAAAATTTTACGGAAGATTGAACGGCTTTTTTGGCTTTAGAAGTGTGAAAAATTTAGTGCAATACGTTGAAAAATTTTTGCTAAAAAACAGCAATGGCAAATCAAAAAATTTTGTGAAAGAAAAGCGGTTAGTATGAGCGGTAAGAGTTAAGGATTTGAAATATCTTAGCCTCGCAGAGCAAACACACCAAACAAGCTTAGCGCAGTGTCCTGCTTGCAGGTGGTGAGTTTGCGCAAATTCACCACTACCTAA
Organism: Helicobacter baculiformis; assembly: GCF_900197685.1. Taxonomy (GTDB): domain Bacteria; phylum Campylobacterota; class Campylobacteria; order Campylobacterales; family Helicobacteraceae; genus Helicobacter; species Helicobacter baculiformis. The sequence continues at coordinate 570 of NZ_FZMF01000031.1, forward strand.
AGGTAACGCTCACAAGTTCGCTGTGGTCATTTGCTACTCAATCGCCGTAGGGGCTTGTTCTTGTTCCCTTTGGCAAGCTTTGCATAAGGGCACGCCTTCTATGCCTTCCCCTATTCCACACTTGTAACAGACACTGCCCTTAATGATTTTTTCGCAAAGCTCTTCAATGTCGTTTGCATTTGTGAAATCATTGTTCAAAATGAGTTCTAAAACTTCGCAAAAATCTTCAGGCAAATTGATTTGCAATGTCCGCATAGGTCGCCACATTTTTTACTCCTTTTCATCTAAAAAATTTCCCGTTTCTGGGTGTGATATTTTCCACCGCCTAGAACGCAAAAATGCATCAAAAAAAAGCGTGTGATTGCTCGCAAAATCTAGCAAGTCATCATTGTCTTGTAACAGCTCAATCAGATCGCAATATTCCGTTAGGTTTTTCTCCTTGATAATCTGCAAAATCTGCTTCTTAGCTTCCAAAGCTTCCCCTTTTGTCATCTCCAAGAAATCACGGACACTAAAGCCGTTGAGGTGTTTAATGTCCTTTGTGCTATACTGCGCCTTCTCGGGGTTATCTGCATGCGTCAAATAGCGGTAATACCCCTTGATGCTTTCTAACGGTTGCGGAGCAGTCGCATTGATGAGCTCCGCTACTCTCAACACGGGCTTATAACTTGTCGGTCCTTTGTAAGCAAGCAATACATGCCAATGCGGCTTCTTTTGCGTCTCATCGGCGTTCATGTCGCTATCGTGCAAGGGGCTAATAGCCATCATCAAGCCCGTTCCTTGCAAAAGCTCTAGCCAATTTTGAGGCACACTATCGGGGTAGGCAATAAAAGCCCAATATCGTTTCCTAACTTCCTTTTTCATTTTCGTATCCTTTCTGCAAATCTGCAAAAATTGCGGTCGCATAATAGCATTTAAATTTAAAAAGAAACCTTAAAAAATCTATTCTCATTATTGACTTAAGGTTTCACCTTAAAAACCGCTTAAAAATTAGATCAGCCATTGCCATCGGTCTAATGGTCTAAGCAGTGGCATCGGTAGGGGCAAATGCTATCGCTTTGCCCTTATTACTCTTGCCCGCGCTAACGCGCAGGGCAAGCAATGGCAAGCATACTTCGTAGCTACCGCTACTCGTATGCTTGCAAGGGGGCGAACCCCCTTGAACCCCCCTTACACCCCTTGCCAAAATGGCGGTAAATGGGTCGTTTTTCGTTTAAGAAAACACACAAACCCAAATGCGAAAATGCACGATGCACAATGCACCCATTGGGGGGGTCGTAGTAGCCCCCCAATGGGTTTAAGAATTTTCACACCTTAACTTAATAAGATTTTCAGCACCCCCGGTTATAATCCCAGACAAGAAAATTTGACACCATAGCGGAGGTTGAAAATGCTTGAGACGCAAAAAGCAAGAAAACGAGGACGCAAACGGGGAGAGAAACGGGTAGCCGTGCCAATCAACAAGTCGCTAGGCATTAAGGTCGATGCGCCTATGCTTGCGTTTCTAAAGGGCTTGGAGAATACGAACAGCTTTGTCCGATCCGCTATTCAAGCCACACCCGAATATCAAGCCTTCATTTCTCGAACCCACTCACAAACTAACTTTTCCGACACTCAAAACTAAACATAGCATTTTTACCCACCTAGAAACCTCTACAA